>CADBPL010000154.1 GCA_902796535.1 Oscillospiraceae bacterium | reverse complement strand
GCTTTGCGCCGACGTTGGAGGTCATGATGATGATGCAGTTTTTGAAATCGACCCGGCGCCCCTGCGAATCGGTCAGAATGCCGTCGTCAAGAATTTGCAGCATCATGTTGAACACGTCGGGATGCGCCTTTTCGATCTCGTCGAACAGAATCACGGAATAGGGCTTGCGGCGCACCTTTTCGGTGAGCTGACCGCCCTCGTCATAGCCGACGTAGCCGGGGGGCGAACCGACCAGACGGGACACGGTGTGCTTTTCCATATATTCCGACATATCCAGCCGGATCATGGCGTTTTCATCGCCGAAGAGCGAGGCGGCCAGCGCCTTGCAAAGCTCGGTTTTGCCCACGCCCGTGGGGCCGAGGAAGATGAACGAACCGGTGGGGCGCTTGGGATCCTTCAACCCGACGCGGCTGCGGCGAATGGCGCGGGAGACGGCCTTGACGGCTTCATCCTGCCCGACGATGCGGCGGTGCAGCTCCTCTTCCATGTGCAGCAGGCGTTCGCTTTCCTCCTGCGTCAGCTCCACCACGGGGATCGACGTCCAGCCGGAAACGATCTCGGCAATTTCGTCGGCGGTCACTTCGCCCGCCATGCCGGAGCTGCGCTGCTGCCACGCGGCCTTCTCTTCCTTGAGCGTTTTTTCCATGTCGCGCTTTTCGTCGCGCAGTCTGGCGGCCAGCTCAAAATCCTGCGCGGTGACGGCGCTGGCCATTTCGTCCTCCAGCGCCTTGATTTTGCCCTCCAGCTCCTTCAGCTCGGGCGGTGTGGAGAACGCGCGCAGACGCACCCGGGAGGCGGCTTCGTCGACTAAGTCGATGGCCTTGTCGGGCAGGAAGCGGTCGCCGATGTAACGCACCGACATTTTGACCGCCGCTTCCAGCGCTTCGTCGGTGATGCGCACCTTGTGATGGGCTTCATATTTGTCGCGCAGGCCGTGCAGGATCTGCAGCGCCTCTTCTTCGCTGGGTTCGCCCACGGTGACGGGCTGGAACCGGCGTTCGAGCGCCGCGTCCTTTTCGATGTGCTTGCGGTATTCATCCAGCGTGGTCGCGCCGATGACCTGCAGTTCGCCGCGCGCGAGCGAGGGCTTGAGAATGTTGGCGGCGTCCACCGCGCCCTCCGCCGAGCCGGCGCCGATGAGGGTGTGGATCTCGTCGATGAACAAAATCACGTCGCCGCTTTTGGTCACTTCGTCAATGGCGGCTTTAATGCGTTCCTCAAAGTCGCCGCGGTATTTCGTGCCCGCGACCATGCCGGTCAGATCGAGCGAAACGAGCCGTTTGCCGCTGAGCGTGTCGGGCACCTCGCCCGCCGCGATCTTCAGCGCCAGCCCTTCGGCAATGGCGGTTTTGCCCACGCCGGGTTCGCCGATGAGGCAGGGGTTGTTTTTGGTGCGGCGGCTGAGGATCTGAATGACGCGCTCGATCTCCTTTTCACGTCCGATCACGGGGTCGATCTTGTTCTGGCGGGCTAAATCCGTCAGCTCGCGGCCGAACTGGTCAAGCGTGGGCGTTTTGCTGCTGCCCTGCTGCCCGGCGCTCTGCCGGCCGGTTGTCTGGCCGCCGGGGGCGCTCAGGCTTTTGACCGTGTCGCTGAGGATCTCCTGCGCGGACGCGCCCAGCCGTTCGAGAATGCTGATGGCCACGTTCGAGCCTTCCTTGAGCAGGGAAATGAGCAGGTGCTCGGTGCCGGTGTAGGCGTGACCCATCGAGCGGGCGGCCTCCAGCGCGAGGTCGATGATATATTTCAGGCGGGGGGTGAAATCCGAGGGCATGAGCACGGTGGGGGTGCCGATGCCGACGGTGGATTTGAGCACGTTTTCCACCGCGTTGGCCGTGATGCCCCGGCTGCTCAGCGCCGCCGCTGCCACGCCGCCCTCCACCTTGAGCAAACCGGCGAGCAGGTGTTCGCTGCCCACATAGGTGTGACCCATGTTTTCAGCGGTCTCTATGGCGTAATTCAGGGATTCGTTGGCTTTTTCCGTAAAGCCGGTGAAGTTATACATAATGATCTGCTCCTTCCTGTCGGCAGCTGTCCCTTCCTTTGACGGCTGCCGTTGTTTCTTTTTCGGTTTTATGCGAGCGCTTCTCTGACGGCTGCTGCGCGCAGCGCGTCACGCTGCGATGCTTCCAGGTTTTTGCCCTCTCTGGCGTTGATGGTGGCGGGCTGCAAGTCGGCGAACAGCTCGCCGATTTTTTCCAGCCTGACGTCGAATATGCCCTGCGCCGCGCCCATGCGGACGAGCGACGCCAAGTCCATGAATTCCTCGCAGCTGAGCAGGCGGGCGGATTTGAGCACGCCCCACGCGCGGTAGATCTTATCCTCCCACGCGGGGTTTTTCAGCATCCGTTCGCGCATTGCCAGCTCCTGCGCGACAAGCTGCTGGGTGATGGAGCGAAGGTTGTCGATGGCCGTTTTTTCGCTGATGCCCAGCGTCACCTGATTGCTCAGCTGGTACATATCGCCCACGGGCGAGGAGCCTTCGCCGTAGCTGCCGCGGATGATCAGGCCGAGCTTGGACACCGTGGCGGATATTTTGGCGATCTGACCGCTGCGGCCGAGCCCGGGCAGATGGAGCATGACGGAAGCGCGCATGGCGGTGCCCAGGTTGGTGGGGCATTGGGTGAGGTAGCCGATGCGCTCGTCAAACGCGAGCGGCAGGCGGGCAGCCAGCGCGTTGTCGATTTTGTCGGCGCGTTCATAGGCGGAATCCAGCGCGAGGCCGGGCTCCATGACCTGAATGCGCACGTGGTCTTCTTCGCACAGCATGATGCTCACCGATTCATCGTCGCTGAGCATCAGCGCGCGGCCGGCGCCGCCGCCGGTGAATTCGGGGCTGATGAGGTGGCGTTCCGCCAGCGAAACGGTCTGGGCGCGGCTGAGCGTGTTCATTTCAATATAACTCAGCTCGTCCTCGGTTTTGCCCAGCAGGGCGTCGCGCACCAGCTCGTTCACCTGCTTTTTGCCGGCTGCGTCAAGCTTGGCCGGGAACGGGTATTCCTCCAGGTTTCTGGCCAGCCGCACGCGGGTGCTGACCACCACTTCGCTTTTATCCCCGCTTTTTTTATACCATTTACTCATCGTTCTCGCTCCTTTCTCAGCCGTTTTCCAGCGCTTTGATCTCATCGCGCAGCTTGGCGGCCTGTTCAAATTCCTGCGCCTGAACGGCCTGATCGAGTTTGTTTTTGAGCAGCTCGATCTTTTCTTCCTTTGTCGGTTCCGGCTTGACCTCGGGCTTTACGTCAATGTGCTTGCCGCTGTGCATGACCCGCCCGTGAATGCGTTCGAGCGAGGGCTTGAGCTTGTCGTAAAAGGTGCGGTAGCATTCGGCGCAGCCAAGGCGGCTTTCGCGCACGATGTCGTGGAACGAGTTGCCGCATTTGGGGCAGCGGGTCACGGCTGCCGTGCCGATGGCCTTGCGGTTCACGTCGCCGAGCAGGTCGCCGAAAAAGTCGCTCAGGCTCAGCGGCGCAAAGCCGGAAAACATATCGGTGTAGCCCAGCTCATTGGCACAGGCGCTGCAAAGATGGTGTTCTGTGGTTTCTCCGTTCACCACGCGTTTGATGTGAGTGGTCGCTTCGGACCGGTTGCAGTTTTCGCATAACATAACATTTTCCTCCTGTTTCCTTTTATTTTAAGGTTTGCATTAACATTTGTTTGAGCAGCGCTGCTCTGACTTCGTTGCGCTGCTGCGGCGTCAGGCCGTGATAACAGCTGTCCGCCATGGCTGCCAGCATGATTTTGGCGCTTTCCACCGGCAGGATCGAGCCGTTGGCGAGGTTGACCACGTGCGCCTTGGCGCTCTTTTCGTCGATCGCGTCGCCGATGGCGTTCACAGCGTGCATCACCACAGCGTTGGGGGAAGAGAAATTGGCGCGGGTGATGCGGATGTAACCGCCGCCGCCCCGCCGGCTTTCGACGATGTAGCCGTGCTCGGGGGTGAAACGGGACGATATAACATAGTTGATCTGACTCGGTACACAGCCGATCATCTGCGCCAGATCGTTTCGTTTCATCTCGGCGCTGCCGCCATCCTGTTCGATCATATCCAAAATGAGCTGAGCGATATGATTGCTGATGTTCATTTTGATCACCTCGGTTTGACTTTGACTATCTTTGACCATAGTCTACCGCAACTTTGACTTTTCGTCAAAGGTCAAAAAAGGTCAAACTTCTTTTGAAACTGCTTGAAATTTTAAAATAGCTCCCGTTTTCTTTGATTTTCATTTATTTTCTTAAATTTTCATATCCATTCAAAAAGAATCAAAGCCGCATCGAAAGGCTCGATACGGCTCTTCATCAGGAGTTATTTTGGTCAAAAAGTCAAAGGTTTATTCGGCATAGATCCCTCTTTTCTTCAGCAGCACGACCACCCCGAGCGAGAGCAGGAGCGTGACGGCGGCTGCGCCCGCGGCGGAATAGGAGATGCCGGTTTTGGGGCTGGTGACGGAATGGGTTCCGGCCGGTCTTTCCTTGCTGCCGGTCGTTTTTTCGCTCGGCTGCTCGCTGGGCGGGAACAGGATGCTGTTCACCCAGTTGATCAGATCGAGCGAGGTCACGGCGTTGATGATCTCGTCATAGCCGAGTCCGAGCGCATCAAGCTTTTCATACAGCGCGTCGGCGTAGGCGGCTATGTCGGTGTAATCCTCCACGCGCGGCAGCCCGAGGGCAACGTTGATGTTGTTCAGGGCGTCTTTGATGGTTTTCAGCTCCGACGAATTCAGCAGCCGGATGATGGCGGCGATCACGTCGTCCTTGTCCGGTTCCTCCGCGTTTGCCGCCCTGCTGCTTTCCTCCTCCTGCATGATCGGTGTGTGCATGGAGCTTTCCTCTTCGGGCATGATCAGCGCAGCCCGGGAGCTTTCCTCCTCCGGCGCGGCAAAGGCGCACAGCGGCAGGCTCACGCACAGCAAGGCCGCCAGCAGCAGGCTCAACAGTTTCTTTCCGTTCATTTCTCTCTTTCCTTCCAAAGTGTTTTCGTCTTTCGACAATGTCATGCTATCATTCTTTCAACCTTTCGGTCAATGCAAAATGATTGGTAAAACAGGAAGGAAAAACCACCGCGCCGTTTCGGAAAAACCGAAAGGCTTTTGTCCGGTTTCGGTTGACATTTCGGTGCGGTGGTACTATTATAAGGAAAAAAAGAACAGAAATGGCGGTGCTGGAAAATTGTGCAAAAAAGGCGACAGTTACGACCCGAATGAATTTGTTCAGATCCCGGTCGAAGAAAAAGAAGACGGGCTGATCCGTGTGGTGTCCTTCAACCTGCGCTGTGCGGATGTGAACGGTGTTCCCATGCCGGAGCGCTGCGATCTGGCGGTGCGCTTTCTGCGCCAGGCGCAGACGGCGGCCGACACCATCGGCGTGCAGGAGGCGACGCCCGAATGGATGCAGGCGCTGTCCGAGGGCTTGCCGGATTATGATTACGTCGGCATTGGCCGCGAAGAAGGCGGCAAAGGCGAATATTCTGCCGTTTTTTATCAAAAAGAAAAATATCGGGTGCTGGACAGCGGCACGTTCTGGCTGAGCGAAACGCCGGACGTTGTCTCCAAGGGCTGGGACGCGGCCTGCAAGCGCGTGTGTTCCTATGCGCTGCTTGAGAACAGGCAGACGGGCGTGCGGTTTGCCCACGTCAATTCCCACTTTGACCATGTCGGCGCCGCGGCGCAGCAGAATGAAGCCAAAATGGTTTCCGCCTTTGTGCGGGAAAAATTTGCCGACGTGCCCTGCGTGTTTACGGCGGATATGAACGTGCTGCCGACCAGCGAGCCGTATCAGATCATGACCTCCTCCCTGCGGGACGCTTCTTTGACCAGCCCCGACAGCGTTCGGTTCGGCACCTTCCACAACTGCAAGCCCAATCAAATGAAGGATTATATCATTGATTATGTGCTTTATACGGGCGCGTGGGAACCGGCGCATTTTCGCACCGTGACCGTCGGCATTGATGACCGTTTTGTGTCCGACCATTTCCCGATCTACGCCGATATGAGATTGAAATAATTTATTATAATAATAAAAAGGCTGTGAAGACGGGGAGAAGCGAATTCTCCCGACCTTCACAGCCTTGCTTCGTTTTTGATTACGGCTGACAGTATTTTTGCGCAAAGGCTTCAAAGGCGGCCGTTCGGGCGGCGTTCGCCTCGGGAAAATCCTTCCCCAGAAAATGCCCGGCGCCTTCGTAGGTGATATGCACGCTGTCCACGCCGCAGCTTTGCAGCGCTTCATACAGCGCGACGGAGTTTTGATAGGGGATCATTTCATCGTTCGTTCCCTGCACAACAATCGTGGGCGGCACCTGCGGCGTCACATAGGTCAGCGGCGTCACGGCGGCCACGGCGGTCTTGACCGTTTCGTTGCGCTCCAGCGTCAGCGGCGTCACGAGCTCTTTGGTCAGAGCCGAAAGCAGCAGGTAGGCGTTTTTGCCGATGGTGGTCTTTTTTGTCCGGGCGTCGCTCAAAAAGTCAACAGCCGCGCAGTTGCTCACCACAAACGCAATGTCAAACGGACAGTCGGCATAATGGGAATAAGCATAAAGCAGCATGAGGTGTGCGCCGGCGGAATGCCCCGCCATGATCAGTTTTCCGGGTTTGATCCCTTTTTCGGTTAACGCGCGGTGCAGGGCGGTGAGCGCCTTGCCGATCTGCCCGACCATGTCGGCCGCCGCCGCCCCGTTCTGGAGCTTGCTGTAATTGACGGAGGCGGCGATATAGCCCGCCTGAACGGCTTCACGGCAGTTTTCATAAAACATACCGGCGTTGCCGAACAGCCACGCGCCGCCATGGATCATAAACACGACGTCCGCGCCGTCCTTTACGTCTTCGGGCAAAAACACTTTCACGTCGCCGAACGCCGAATCGTCATAAACCACGGATACGGCGTCCTGCGGCGTATTCTCTTTTGTGGGTACGGCGCGCCAGTTCGCAAACAGCGCGATGAGTGCAAGCAGCCCGACAAAAACGCGCCGGGCAATGGAATAAAACATGATCCTCGCCATCCTTTCTTGTTCCCATTATACACGCATTTTCACGGCATTACAAGATGATGGCAAAAAAGAAACAGGATCACGACGCTTTTTGCTTTAAGCGCAGCCGGTCGGCGATCATGGCAATGAATTCGCTGTTCGTCGGTTTGCCGCGCGTGTTCTGGATCGTATAGCCGAAATAGGAGGAAAGCACGTCCACGTCGCCCCTGTCCCACGCAACCTCAATGGCGTGGCGAATGGCGCGCTCCACACGCGAGGAGGTGGAATGGTAGGTTTTGGCGACCGTCGGATAGAGGATCTTGGTCACGGCGGAGATCATCTCCGGATCCTCGACCGAAAGGCGGATCGCAGTGCGCAGGTATTGATACCCCTTGATATGCGCCGGTACGCCGATCTGGTGCATGATTTCGCTGATGGTGCTGTCCAACGAAAGGTCGGCGGCCTGCCGGATTATGTTCGACTGACCGCTGCGGCTCCGAACGGTCAGTTGTTTGATTCGCTGTACGAGAGCTTCGGGATCGAACGGTTTAATAAAATAGTAATCTGCGCCCGCGGCAAGGATCTCCTGCTGCAGGCTTTCCTTATCCACGCCGGAAAGCACGAGAACGAGCGGCCGTTTCCCGCTTTTGACGGTGGGCAGCACCCGCAGCACGCCCACAGCGTCAAGATGCGCCATGAACGCATCCATGAGCAGCACGTCCGGCTGGTATTCCGCCGCTGCGGCGAGCACGGCCGAACCGTCCTTGGCTGCCGTCTTCACATCAAAGCCGTTGCGGCGAAACGTTTCCGCGCACTGCGCCGCGTATTCGGATCTGTCATCGGCTAACAGGATCTTTGTTTGTTTTTCCATCACTACTACCTCCGTGTTTTTTGTTGTTGTCATATTACCATAAAATGACACAAATGGCAATAGTTTTACGGAAAAAACTTGTAAAATTTACATTTTATCCCAATAGCTATCAAAGAGATCCCGCATACGCTAAAATATTATAACCATAATACACGCTTTTTCACGCTGCTTCCCGGCTTTTGCCGGCGAGCTGTTCGGCGGTTCTGACCATGCTTTCCGCAAAAATGGCGTAGCCCTGCTCCGGGTCGTTGACAAAAACATGGGTGACGGCGCCGGCCAGCCTGCCGTTTTGCAGGATCGGGCTGCCGCTCATGCCCTGCACGATGCCGCCCGTTACCTCAAGCAGGCGCCGGTCCGTTACGCGGATCATCATGTTTTTTTCATGCGAAGAGGCCCGGAAAAAACGGGTGATCTCAATATCGAACCGCCGGGGGCCGCTTTTGTCGACCGTGGCAATGATCTGCGCTTTGCCGGTAGTCACCTCGTTCATCAGCGCAACCGGCACGCGGGCCGCCGCCTCAGGCAGCTCGCTCACCGTGCCGTAAACGCCGTCGGGGCTGTTCAGCTCCACCGAACCGATTACGTCATTCAGAAAAAAGCCACACAATTCGCCGGGCGTTCCCGGCGTTCCCTTCAGGCAGCCGCGCACCTGGGCGCGCACCATTTCCCCCTCCCGCACCGGCATGATGCCGCCGGTGTCAGTGTCGCAAATGGCGTGACCCAATCCGGCGATTATGCGGTTGGCGGGGTCGATGAAGGTCACGGTGCCCACGCCGGCGGTGGAATCCCGCACCCAGACGCCGATGTGGTAGCTGCCGTCTTTACCCAAAGCCGGGGCGATCACGCCGCTGTTTTTTTCGCCGTTTCGGGTGAAGACCACCTTCAGTTTTTTGCCCATACTCTTTTTGACGATCCGGGCAAGCTGTGCGTTGGAGGTGACGCGAACACCGTCGATCTCCTCAATAATGTCGCCCTGCCTGATGCCGGGCTTTTTTGCCGGAACGACCGAACCGTCTTTTCCGTCCACCGAGCTGATCTGTGTGACCACGACGCCGTCCGTGAACAAACGCAGCCCGAACGTTTCCCCGCCCGGAATCACGTAATCACGCTCGACGAGCTCCACCGTCGCGTTTTTTATGGGAATGGCGTCGAAGAGCTTCAGCTGCGCCCGGTATTGCCGGGGGTTTCCTTCTGCCGCCGGTTCAACGCCCGCGCTGCACGCGCAGTGAAAAAACGGCATTCCCGTTGTCAGGCTTGCCAGATCCGTCACCGTGTAGCGGTCAGGCACATATTTGCTGCCGTACCAGATCAAAAGAAAAAGCGGAAAAGACAGGATCAGTCCGACGATGCTCACGGCCTTGATCACTGTTTGCATATTGCACCTCCGTGCGTTTTTGAGCCGCAAGGTTAATTTGCACACAAAAAGCGGGTTTTAATCCGTTAAATTTCGGCAAAAAAACGCCTCTTTGTTTGATAATTAGAAAAATGAAAAAAAGTTAGAAAAAACTGAAAAAAAGTGTTGACAGCGGTGGAATGATGTGGTAGTATAGTCAAGCCGTCGAAAAACGACGGGC
>CADBPL010000153.1 GCA_902796535.1 Oscillospiraceae bacterium | reverse complement strand
GACCCACGTCGTCAATGCCGCCGTCCATGGCGCGGTCCATCGCCTCGGTGTGGTAATCGTAATCGTGCTTCGGCCCCGTGGGGTGCAATTGCAAATAGCTTTCTTTATTGTAGGTTTCCTGAAAGAGGATGTAGGTGCCGATGCCCGCGTCCTTGAGCTTGCGATAGTTTTCGACCGTGGTCGCGGCAATGTTCACGTTCACGCGGCGGATATCGCCGTTTTTATGATGCACGGAATAGATGGTTTTGATGCAGTCGAGAATGTATTCGATGGGGTTGTTCACGGGGTCCTCGCCCGCCTCGATCGCCAGACGCTTGTGCCCCATATCCTGCAGCGCAATGACCTCGGCGCGCACCTCCTCCTGCGTGAGCTTTTTGCGGGCGATGTGCTTGTTTTTGAGGTGATACGGGCAGTAAACGCAGCCGTTGACGCAGTAGTTGGACAGATACAGCGGCGCGAACATCACGATGCGGTTGCCGTAAAACGCCTGCTTGATCTCGTTGGCCAGGCGGTAGATCTCCTCGTTCTTTTCGGGAATGTCGCACGCCAGCAGCACCGACGCCTCGCGGTGGGTCAGCCCCGCGCAGGTGCAGCCGTTGCCGTTCTTTTTGGGGCGCGCTTTTTCGAGCAGCTCGTCAATGAGCGCGGCGTTGTGCTTGTTCTCGTTCGCGTAAGCGACGGCTGCCAGAATTTCTTCATGGTTGATGAATTCCTCCGCATGGAGGGATTTGGGATTATAAGTTGCCATTTTTTATGATATCTCCTCTGTCAGTTACGATTTCAAACCCGATGGCGCTCATCCGGGCGTTCAGGCAGGTTTTGCATTGCGCCGACTCTTCACCGGTGCAGATTTTGTTGTTGTAAAGCTCATATTTTTTGCGCACGCTGACGGGCGAAAGATTGGGCATGACCACATTTGCGCCCGCCAAAACGCCCTTTTCGCGCCCGAGCGGGTCAACGGTGCCCAGCGCCGTGGTGGCGGGCAAAAGCAGATTCGGCCTGATCAGCCGCAGGAGCGAGAGCAGGTAACAGGTCTGTTCGACCGTGCCCGCGGGCTCGGCGGCAAACGGCGTGGCATGGTGCGGAATGAACGGGCCGACGCCGCACATATCCGGCTGAAATTCTTCCACAAATTTCAGGTCCTTCGCCAGCGTTTGCGCCGTTTGAAAGGGCGACCCCACCATAAAACCGCAGCCGACCTGATAGCCGATCTCTTTTAAATCCTTCAAACAGGTCATGCGGCGGTCAAACGACAACTCCCTCGGGTGCAGCTTTTCATAATGCGCCTTGTCGGCGGTTTCATGCCGCAGCAAATAGCGGTCAGCCCCCGCGTCAAACATCGCCTGATAGTCGGCTCTTTCAAATTCGCCCAGCGACAGCGTGACCGCGCAGGAAGGATGCCGCCGCTTGATCTCTCGCACAAGATCACAAATGCGCGCAACGCTCAGGCAGCCCTCGCCGCTTTGCAGCACAAAGGTGCGAAAGCCCAGCTCGTACCCTTCGGCGCAGCAGCGCAGGATCGTTTCGTCGTCGAGCAGATACCGCTCGCACGTTTGGTTTGAGCGGCGCAGCCCGCAATAAAAGCAATCGTTGCGGCAAAGGCTGCCGATCTCGATCAGGCCGCGCACAAAAATGCGGTTGCCGTAAACCGCGCGGCGCGCCTCATCGGCGAAAGCGGCGGCCTGCTGCATAAGCTCCGGCGTTTGGCTTTCGATCAAAGCCGCGTATTCGTCGAGCGAAAGCGAATGCGTTTCGCGCAGCCGTGCCAAAAGCAGTTCGGCGTTATTCATCGCCCGTCACGTTGGAGTAAGCGGTCTTGACGCTCACGCCGTCGACGCCGCCGAGCTTGCCCGCCAGCGCCGCGATCGTGTCCTGCGGCGCGTCGAGCGCGATGGATACGATGTTGATGTTTTTCTGGCGGTAGGGCAGCCCCATGCGCCCGATGATGAAGTCGCCGTATTCGTGCAGCAGCCGGTTGAGCGGCTCCACGGCTTCGTTTTTTTCCACAATGATCGCCATAACGGCTACGCGTGTTGTCATGTTGATTACTCCTTTACCTCTTCCTTCATAACTCTGACCTCTTAACTAAAAAACAGCCCTCCCCGCAAAAGGAGTGGCTGTTATCTGAAAAATGCTGTGCTTGCCATTCCCTTTCCGTCAGAGGCGAAAGCCCCTTGTTGTCAGGTCGGTTTCAGTATAGCACATCACCGAATGATTTGCAACAAAAAAGTGATTCTGTTTTTCTGTTTGGTCTGCACGGTTGCGTTCTTCGTTTTTTCACTTCAGCCCTTCGATCCAGCTCTGAAGGTCAGCCTCCGAAACGCTTGCGCCAAAGCGCTCGCCGTCAAGCCAGGTGCCGCTGCCGGCAAGGGCCTGCATATTCGGGCCGCTCCGGCCGATGCCGCTGCTCGAGGACGTGCAGAACGGGATCAGGGTCATGCCGTCAAAATCATAGCTTTCCACAAAGGTGTCCATGATGCGCGGCTCCTCGCCCCACCAGATGGGGAACCCGAGATAGATCCGCTTGTAGCCGGTCAGATCAAGCTGTTCGCTGCCGATGCCGGGTCTTGCGCTCTTGTCATTCTGTTCTTTGGTGGAACGGCTGTTGCGGTCATTCCAGTTCAGATCCGCGTCCGAATACGGCTGCGCCGGAACGATCTCATACAAATCGCCGCCGGTGATCGCGGCAATTTTTTCGGCGACGCCCTTCGTGGTGCCGGTAGCGGAGAAATATGCCACCAGCACGTCCGAATGAGCCGTCGTGTTGTCGCCCGCTGAAGTCGTTTCATCCGGCGCGGTTTCGGCGGGCGCCTGCGCGTCAGTGCCGGTTTGTGCAGGCACGCTTTCCGTTTCTGCTTCTGCCGCGGCGGTGCTTTCCGCCGCCGTGTTCTGCTCCGCCGCAGGCTGCGTTTCATTGCTTTCTGTCTGCTTGCTGCCTGCGCAGGCCGCAAGCGAAACCACCAGAAGAGCGGTCATAACAAACAAAAGAATTCTTTTCATCATTTTTTCAAGCCTCCGTTTTTTTCAGGTTGTTGTAATCCTCTGTGTTTACGGCTTCCAGCCATTCGGTGCCCGCCTCTTCTCCGGTCACCTCGATCGCCAGATGTGAGAACCAGGAATCCGGCGCCGCCCCGTGCCAGTGCTTGACGTTTGCCGGAATATTGACCACGGCGCCGGGCGTCATTTCAACAGGTTCCCTGCCCCATTCCTGATACCAGCCTCTGCCGCCGACGCAAATCAGCATCTGACCGCCGCCGCTTTTGGCGTGATGGATGTGCCAGTTGTTGCGGCAGCCGGGTTCAAAGGTCACGTTAAACACAGGAACCTGCTCGGTGGAAACCGGCGCCAGATAGCTCTGCCCGACAAAGAATTCACCGTAGGGATTCGGCGCCCCGATGGGGAAGAAAAGGGTGTTCTGATACGCGTCCTTCTCCGTCAGCGCCGGTTCGTTCTCGTTCCACACTTCCTTTGCCAGCCTGAAGACTGCCCAGCCCTTCGGCCAGCCCGCATACATGGTTGCGTGGGTGATGATCGCGGCGATCTCCGCCTTCGTTACGCCGTGCGCTTTGGCATTCTGCAGGTGATAGGTCAGGGAGGAATCCGTGACGCCGGAAGCCATCAGCGAAACAACGGTGACGATGCATTTGGTTTTTACGTCAATGGCTTCCTCATTCCAGACTTCGCCAAAGAGCACGTCGTCATTCAGGTGTGCAAACAGCGGCGCAAAAGCGCCCAATTGATCCCGGCCTGCGGTCTGTACGATTTTTTCACTCATTTTTCTGCTCCGATCTTCTGGTCTCCCGTGGACCAGACGTGTTTGTTTTTAGGTAACCGCTGATTAAATCGCGGTGTGCAGATTGGCGAGAGGATTTTTCGTCAGATGAAGCATCAGAAAGCCAAATCCAATCGCCTCT
>CADBPL010000152.1 GCA_902796535.1 Oscillospiraceae bacterium | reverse complement strand
TGAGCAGAACGGGCGCCTGGAAGAAAATGATAATAATGGCGCTGATGACCGCGCCCCGCGCGAGCAGCGCGCAGATGCCCTTGATGATCTCAATATCGCACGTCAGATAAACGGCGAAGGTCGCGCCGAAAAAGACGAGCGCGCTCTGGAAAATGGAACGGTCGGATTCATCGGCGGCTTTTTTCAGGGCGGCCTTTTTATCCAGACCCCGGTGCAGCTCTTCCCGGAAGCGGGTGGAAAGCAGAATGGCGTAATCCACCGTGGCGCCGAGCTGGACGCAGCCGATGATGGTGGGCGAAATGAACGCCATTTCCGTGCCGAGCAGGAACGCAAAGCCCTTGTTGATCATGATGGCCAGCTCGATGGAGGCCACCAGCAAAAACGGCAGTGAGCCGGATTTAAGGAAAATGGCGATCAGCACCGCCACGGCGGCGATGGAAATGATGCTGGTCACCCGGAAGTCGCGCGCCGTGACGTCGATCAGGTCGTCGGTCAGCACGCTTTCGCCCGTGATGTAGGCTTGGGGATCATAGCGCTTGACGATGGCGCGGATGGCTTTGATCTGTTCGGTGCATTCGTCAGTGGAAACGGTGTAAACGGAGTTGAGCATGATGAGCTGCTTGCCGTCGGCCTCGCTGATCTGCTTGATCTCGTCCGGGATCATGGAAGCCGGGATCGACGCGCCGATAAAGCTGTTGAGCGAAAGGCACTTGCTGACGCCCTGCGTCTTGCTCAGCTCGTCGCTCATCGCGGTGAGCTTTTCCGCCGGCAGGTTGGCGTCCACAATGACGAAGTGGGTCGAGGACATATCAAACTCATCCTTGAGCTTGTTCAGCGCAATGACGCTGGGCATATCCTCCGGCATGGCCTTGCTCATATCGTAATAGACCTTGGCCTGTTCGCTTGTGAAAACCGCCGGAATGATCAGCACGAGGAACGCGATCGAAAACGCGCGGTGGTGCTTGACCAGAAAGGCGTTGACGCCGGAAAAATTCGGGATGAGGCTCTTGTGAGAAAAGCGGTGGATGGCCTTGTCAAACACCAGCACCAGCGCAGGCAGCACGGTCACCACGGTCAGCACGCCGAACACCACGCCCTTGACCATGACCAGCCCGATATCCAGACCGAGCGTGAAGCTCATGAAGCACAGCGCCAGAAAGCCGAACACGGTGGTCAGCGAACTGCCGGCCAGCGAGGAGAAGGTGCCGACGATGGCGCGCGTCATGGCCGCCTTGCGGTCGTTGGGGGTGTAGCCCAGCTCCTCGTCATACCGGTCCATGAGGAACACGGAATAATCCATGGTAACGCCCAGCTGCAAAATGGCGCCGATGCACTGCGTGATGTAGGAAATGCTGCCGAAGATGATATTGCTGCCCATGTTGTAGGCCACGGCGAGCATCAGTGCGGTGAGCAGAATGAGCGGCTGAACGTAGGACTGCATGGTGAACATCATAATGAGCAGCGCCACGCCGATGGCGACCGCAACATAGAGCGGCGCCTCACGGTCGGCCAGCTCCTTGGTTTCCACGTTAATGGCGGACAGGCCGCTGACAAAGCAGTTTTTGGTGAGCAGACCCTTGATGGTGTTGATCGCCTTCATGGTCACGTCGGAGGCGCCGGATTGTTTATATTGCACCATCATCATGGTGGAAGAGCCGTCTTTGGAATAAAACACGCTGGTGAGCGCTTGGGGCAATATTTCGGGGGGGATGGAGGTGTCGGACAGGCTGTCGACCCAGATGACGCTGTTGACGCCCTTCACCTGCTCGATCTTCGCCTTGAGCGCGGCGCAGTCCTTCTGACTGGTTTTTTCGATCACGATGAAGGAGCTTGCCGCATTGTGAAAGGTTTCGTCCAAAATCCGTTCGCCCTGCACCGAGTTGAGTTTTTCGGGCAGATAGGAGAGGATATCATAGTTGATGAAGGTCGCCAGATAGCCGAACAGCGAGGGCACAAGCAGCGCCAGCGCAACAAGAATGATCAGCTTGGGGTGTCCGGCGATGAAGGCGGCGATTTTTTTGATCATACGGTCAGCCTTCCTTTCCGAGTATTTTGGTGATGATGGAAATGACGCAGGGGCGAATGCGGCTCATGTCATAAGGCGATTCGCCCATGACCGCCTCGCAGCACATTCCGCCGAGCATATCGCCCAGCAAAAACAGGTAGATCCTGGCGTCGGCCTCGTTCAGGCCCGCTTCGATAAACAGGTCGAGCAGCTGCTTCATATCCGCCCGTGTTTCTTCGTCCTCGCTTTCGCAGTTGGCGCGGCAGCAGGCGGAAAAGTTTTTGCACAGCAGCGGCACCAGCTTTTGATGCTGGAGCAGCGAATCAAAGATGCGGTCAAACACAAAGATCAGGCGGTCGGCAGGGGAAAGGGACTCTTCCTTGCTTTTCTTCTGCAGCGCAAGGAGAATTTCGTGCAGTTTGCTGCGGCTTTGCGCGATCATCATCTGATCGATCAGGTCGTGCTTGTCTTTGAAATACAAATAGAACGTGCCCTTGGCCACGCCGGCGGCTTTGACCACGTCGTCCACCGCCGTCATGCTCACGCCCTTGCTTTCAAATAAAGCATATGCGCTTTTGAGCAATCTTACTTTTTTATCAAGTTTTTTTTGCGCTACGTTTGCCATGACGCACATCCTTATCTGACCGATCGTACCGCGCCGGGCGCGGCTTTCGCCCCGCATGAGCCTTGTTTTGTCAGCCCGCGCGATCCGTCTTTTACAAAAAATGACCGCTGGTCACTTTTGTATTATAGCCCAAAAAACCGCCCCGTCAAGCAAACAATGGGAAAAGTTGAACAAATGTAATTTTTAATTCGCAATTTCAGCCATATTGCCGGGCTGAATAATGTAAACATTTTATAAACAATAGGAATCTGCCCGTTTTTCTTCAATAAATACTTGACAGCGTAACATTTAAGGTATAAACTACAATACGTTATACATATATTGGGGTGTTAGCTTCATCGCCCGCAAGATGTATGACCCGCGCTGAACCATCTGAACGCACTTTTCAGCGTGAGATGAAACGATTCCTACTCTCAGATTCATTCTCAAAATTCTAACAAGGAGGTGCAAGGTAATTTGATGAAATTAGGATTGGCGATCGCTTTAATTGCTGTTGCTGCCGTTGTGTTCGGCGCTGCCGGATTCATTCTGGGCGGCTTGCATAGAAAAAAAGTCGCCGAAGCCAAGATCGGCTCGGCAGACCAGGAAGCGGCCCGCATCGTCAGCGACGCGCTGGCGCAGGCCGAGTCCAAAAAGAAAGAAGCGATTCTTGAAGCGAAGGACACCATTCACAAAGAGCGTACCATGGTCGAAAACGAGCTGCGTGAACGGCGTACCGAAATCCAGAAGCAGGAACGCCGCATCATGCAGCGCGAAGAATCTCTGGATAAAAAGAGCGATAACCTCGAAAAGAAAGAGGATATCCTCAACGGCAAAATCAAGGAGGCTGACGCGAAGCTCGAAGAAGTGGAAAAGCTCAAGCGCAGCCAGTTTGAAATGCTGGAAAAAATCTCAAATTACACCAAGGAGCAGGCAAGAGACTACCTGCTCAAATCGTTGGAAGACGACCTGGCGGCGGATAAATCCCGCAAGGTCCTCGAATACGAGCAGAAGCTGCGCGACGAGTGCGACAACATGGCGCGCGAGGTGGTCTCCACCGCCATTCAGCGCTGCGCGGCCGATCAGGTGGCCGAGGCCACGGTTTCCGTGGTCGCCCTGCCCAACGATGAAATGAAGGGC
>CADBPL010000151.1 GCA_902796535.1 Oscillospiraceae bacterium | reverse complement strand
GGCGGCGATGCGCACGCCCTGCTCCACCGGCTGACGGCCGATGACCGCCAGAATGACGGACTTGCCGCGGTTGTTGACGATCACCTTGTCGCCCGGCTTGTAATTGCCCTTTTTGTCAAACGGCACGTAGCCCTGCTCAGCCGCCAGACGGCAGACAAAGTTGACGATCTCGCGCTCGGTTTTGTTTTGACTCATAAAGGCCTTGTAGCCCTCGGCAAAGTCATCCGCTTTCTTCACTTCGGCTGCGTCGATCTGTTCACAGGCGTGCTTGGGCTGATACAGCAGTTCCTCACGCAGTTCTTCGTTTTTACTCATTCTCGGTCAACTCCTTATATCGTTTATAAATTTCTTCTGTTTCGGCTGCGAGGTCAAAGGGCGGTTCATTGCGCACGATCACATCGGCTCTTTTTTCGTATTCTGCGGCGGAAAGCTGCGCTTTCATGCGCAGACCTGCCGATTCTTCATCAATGCCGTCGCGTGCCATGACACGCTTGAGTCGAACCGGTTCCGACGCCGAAACCACCGCTGTAAAGCTGCAAAGCTTGTCAATTCCGCTTTCAAAAAGCGCCGCAGCATCCACCACGACCGCCTTGCTTCCGGCGGCGGAAAGGCGGGCGATCTCGTCGCTGATCTTCGCCGTCACCGCCGGGTGCGTCAGCCGGTTGAGCAGCGCGGTCTTTTCGGGGGAAGAAAACGCGCGCTCGGCCAGTCGGGAGCGAAGGAGCGCCCCGCTTTCATCCAGAATATCTTCACCGAACTGTCCGGCTAAAACCGGCAGAAGCGGCGACCCCGTTTCGGTCACGCCGCGCGCCGTCTGATCGGCGTCGATCCACGCAAATGCGTGCTTTTTTTGCAAAAGCTCGGCCACGGTCGACTTGCCCGCGCCGGTCGGCCCGGTCAGGCCGATGACAGCCGCGCCGTCCAAATCCACTACCGTGAACGCGGCGGCGCGCAGCAGACGGTTGACCACCGCCAGACCGACGCCCTGCGTATCCGGGCAGCGGGCGTAAACGGTGGAAACGCCCAGCTCATCCACACGCCGCAGCGCGTCGAAAAGCAAATGCGCCTGCGCCGCGCCGTCATGCTCCCGCCCGACCTCGATGAAGGGAATGTCAAGCTGTTCCCCTTCACAGTCAAAGCAGAGAGCGGCGCAGTCTTTTTTGTTGCCGACAAACTTTTGAAAAGCGGCAAAACCGCCTTTTACTATTATTACCCGTGTCCGGGGTGAATAATGCTTGTATTTCATGCCGGGCGAAGCGGCGGTTCGATCCGGCTCCAAGCGGTGCAGCACCGCCTGATCCACCTCCACATTGCCCAGCACCTCGCGCAGCTGTTCCACGGACACGCCGCCCGGGCGCAGCACGCGCGGCACGTCTCCCACGAGCGTGAGCACCGTGGATTCCACGCCGACCTCGCACGCGCCGCCGTCGAGGATGCCGTCGATACGCCCCCAAAGATCGCGCGCAACGTGCTGCGCCGTGGTCGGGCTCGGGCTGCCGGAAAGGTTGGCGGAGGGCGCCGCCAGCGGCACGCCGGCCGCGCGGATGACGGCTGCGGCCGCCGGGTGAGCGGGCATACGGATCGCCACGGTGTCCAGCCCGCCGCTGACCTGATCGGGTATTTTATCGCTTCTGGGCAAAATGATCGACAGCGGGCCCGGCCAGAACCTTTCGGCCAGCCGATAAGCCGCCTCGGGCACTTCGGTCACCAGCGCCGGCAGCTGATCGAGCGAAGCGATGTGAACGATCAGGGGGTTATCGGAAGGGCGTCCCTTGGCGGCATAAATTCTTGACGCCGCCTCGCCGTCAAACGCGTTGGCAGCCAGCCCGTAGACCGTTTCGGTCGGGATGGCGACCAGACCGCCCTGACGCAGAACCGCCCCCGCCTTTTCCGTGTTCTCGGGCGTAAAATTCCATAGTATTGTTTCGGGCACTGTTTACACCTCTGATTTGAGCTTTTCCGCCGTGTCGGCGGTGATGAGCGCGTCGATCAGTTCATCCAGATCGCCGTTGAGAATGGCTTCCAGCCGGTAGAGCGTCAACCCGATGCGGTGATCGCTCACGCGCCCCTGCGGGTAATTGTAGGTGCGGATGCGCTCGCTGCGGTCGCCTGTGCCGACCTGTGCGCGGCGCTCGCCCGCGATCTCGCCCGCCTGCTTTTCGCGCTCCGCCTCCAAAATACGGGAACGCAGAATTTTCATGGCCTTGTCTTTATTCTTATACTGGCTCCGTTCATCCTGACATTCCACCACCGTGCCGGTGGGGATGTGCGTGATGCGGATGGCCGATTCGGTCTTGTTGATGTGCTGCCCGCCCGCGCCGCTGGAACGGAAGGTGTCGATCTGCAGATCGGTCGGGTTGATCTGCACGTCCACCTCCTCGGCCTCGGGCAAAACCGCCACGGTGACGGTGGAAGTATGGATGCGGCCCTGACTTTCGGTCTCGGGCACACGCTGCACACGGTGCACGCCGCTTTCAAATTTAAAGCGGGAATAGGCCCCGTCGCCGTTGACCATGAAGCTGACTTCTTTAAAGCCGCCCACCTCGGTCTCGTTGGCGTTGAGGAGCTCCGTGCTCCAGCCCTTGGTCTGGGCATACATGGAATACATTCGATAGAGCACGCAGGCAAACAGCGTGGCTTCGTCGCCGCCCGCGCCGCCGCGGATCTCAACGATTACATTGCGGTCATCGTTCGGGTCACGCGGCAGCAGCAGTATTTTTAATTCCTCAAGGCTCTGCTGCACCTGCTCCCGCGCCTGTTCGCATTCCTCCTGCGCCAGCTCCTTCAGTTCCTCGTCGGCGCCCGGGTCGTCGAGCAGCAGCAGCGCTTCTTCCTCCGCCTGTCTGGCGGCACGGTATTCGCGGAATTTTTCGACCACGGGCGTCAGGTGCTTTTGCTCCTGCATATATTTTTTGCAAAGCGCAAGATCGGAGGCGACCTCGGGCAGGCAGAGCTGCCGGTTGATCTCCTCAAAGCGTTCTTCCACTTGTCTGAGTTTGTCAAGCATGGGTTACTCCTTGTTTTCCGGCGTTTCGACGCGCCGGATGCTCTTTTCGATTTTAACGCGCGGCGCCATGATCTCACGGCCGCAGCCGCAGCAGCGCAGCCGAAAATCCGTGCCGACCCGCAGCACCTCAAAACAGTTGGAGCCGCAGGGATGAGGCTTTTTCATATACAGCTTGTTTCCGACTTGAACATTCATCATGCGATCCGAAATTCGTGCAAAAGGAGGTCAAGCATCCCGCCTTTTTGCCGAATCGCTCATCCTTTCTGTTTTTTGCACTGATCAACTCCGATAATGTATCAGTAGAGAATCACTTATTCTTCCCCGTCTGCAACCGCTAACTCCGCCAATTCCCTCAACTTGTCTTTCAACAGCTTTTTGTCAGGCAGTTTTAATGTGTAATCGGACACCAGTGTGGGGGACATACTGCGACTCAACGCATATTCCACAACAGCATCATCCTTACCGGCACAAAGGATCAAACCAACGCTCGGGTTTTCATTCGGCTTTTTCACATCCCTGTCCAGCGCTTCCAAATAGAAATTGATCTGGCCAATGTGTTCCGGTTTGAATTTGCCGATTTTCAGTTCAACGGGAACAAGGCAGGACAAGGCACGGTTGTAGAACAGCAAATCAATATAAAAATCCTGCCCGCCGACCTGTACGCGATATTCTTCCCCGATGAAAGTAAAATCTCTGCCGAACTCCAAAATGAATTGCTTCAGATTCTCAATAATGGCTTTTCTGAAATTCTTTTCAGAATATTGTTCCGGCAAATCAAGAAATTCCAAAACATAAGTGTCAAGAATACTTTTGCGAACATCCTGTTTGACTGCTTGCGGCGGTTGCTTGCCGGCCGACAGCATATATCGCTCATAATATGCACTGTCAAGCTGTCTTTCGAGTTCACGAGAAGAATACTGTTCCCTGGCCGCCAACACTACGTAAAAATCCCGTTCTTCCTTGCTTTTGGCTTTTGACAGAATCATCAGGTGATTGGTTCAACTGATTTGTGTCAGCAGTGCTGACACAAATTCATCCTCGCGGTATGCTTCATAGAATTGCTTCATTCGGTATAACCCGCGGCGGGTAAAGCCCTTCACTGTCGGCGCGGCATGGGAGATATAATCGGCCACCTCGTCAACCACTTTGTCGCCATAGGAAGATTCGGCGCAAAGTCCTGAAAGGTATTCGCCGACTTCCCAGTACATATGGATCAGCTCCGTATTGACCGCTTTCAGCGCGCGCCCCCGCGCATTATCAATAATCGCAATGACTGCTTCAAAATCGTTCCCGTTTGAAACCGACCCGATCGACATAAGCTCATCCTTTCTGATTTTTTGCGTTGATCCGCTCTGATTTGGGTATTATACCATAAAGAAGCAGCAATAGCAACTTTTGCCTTTGATCTTTGGGGCATGGAACGGAAAACGCGGCATATATATCATTATGCAGCGATTTTCACTTTTCGTGTAAGGAGGGAGTCGGCGCGCTGGCCGCCGCAACCATATGAACAGATTCTGCCCAGAAGGACGATTGATCGACACCCCGGAGAACCTCGCCCTGCTGCGGGATAAAAACGGCCTGATGCAGGCCTACACGCACGGGCGCATTCTGGAAGCCCGCGTGCTGCTGTGTGACAACAACCATGATCTGCATTTGGATCTGGGCGCCATGCGCGGCCGCATTCCGCGCGAGGAGGGCGCGATGGGCATTGAAGACGGCTCAGTGCGCGACATTGCGCTGATCTCCCGCGTGAACAAGCCCGTGCAGTTTTACGTGATCGGGTTTGAATCGGATCTCTACGGCGAACAGACTGCCGTGCTCAGCCGCCGGCAGGTGCAGCAGGATTGCTACAAAACCGCCGTTTCCGCCCTGCGCCCGGGCGACGTGATCGACGCCACCGTGACGCACACCGAAGGCTTCGGCGCCTTTGCGGATATCGGCGCCGGTCTGGTGGCGCTCATTCCCATCGACGCGGTGTCCGTCTCGCGCATCCCGCACCCGAACGCGCGTTTTTCGGTCGGCGACCCCATCAGGGCCGTGGTCAAAAGCATTGCGCCGGACGGCAAGATCACGCTCACCCATAAGGAGCTGCTCGGCACCTGGGAGGAAAACGCCGCCAAATTCAAAGCGGGCGAAACCGTGCCCGGCATCGTCCGCTCCGTTGAAAAATATGGTGTTTTTGTGGAATTGGCTCCGAATTTAGCGGGGCTGGCGGAGCCCGTCAGCGACATTCAGCCGGGGCAGCACGCCACGGTTTACATCAAAAGCCTGATCCCGGAGCGCATGAAGATCAAGCTGGCCATCGTCGACGCGTTCCACGCGCAGTATCCGACGAAGCCGCCGCACTATTTTCTGCACACCGACCACATCGACCGCTGGGTGTATTCGCCCGAATGCTGCCCGCGGCTGATCGAAAGCGTGTTCCGGTGATGATTTATCGTGTGAGCAGACCGGCGTCGAGCACATACTGGCTGCCGGTGACATAGCGCGCCTTATCGCTGGCGAGGAACAGCACGGAATCGACCACGTCCTCCACCTCGAGCCACGGCACGGGGATAAGGTTGCCCGCGGAGGCTTCCGCGATCTCCTCGGGGGTCTTGCCCTCCATTTCGGCCAGGCCGTCGTTCATCGGGGTGTTGACGCCCGTGGGGTGGATGCTCAGCACGCGGATGCCGTAGGGCGCCAGCTCGATGGCCTGCGACTTGGTCAGGCCGACCAGCCCGAACTTGGAAGCCGCATAGTGCGACAGACGGTTCATGCCGCGCAGGCCGCCGATGGACGAATTGTAGATGATCACGCCGCTGTTTTGGGCGATCATGTGGGGGATGACATATTTTGACACAAGCCAGCCGCCCTTGAGGTTGATGTCGATCATGGCGTCCCACTCTTTTTCGGTCATCTCCCATGATTTGGCATAGGCGCAGATGCCCGCGTTGCTGAACAGGATATCGACCGTGCCGAAGCGGTCGACGCCTTTTTTGACGGCGGCCTCCACCTCGGCCGCGTCGCGCACGTCGGCCGCGCAGATCTCGCACGCGCCGCCGAGGGCTTCGATTTCTTTTTTCAGGTTTTCCAGATCCTCGCCGCAGGCACGGTTGTAGGCCGGGTATTCGATTTTCCGGCCGAGGTCGACCGCGATCACATTCGCGCCCTCTTTGGCGAAGCCGAGGGCGACGCCCCTGCCCTGCCCCTTGGCCGCGCCGGTGACAAGCACCGTTTTGCCTTTGAAGTCATACATGTCGGTTTTCTCCTTCCTTATTTGTCATAGCCGAATAAATAGGTATCCAGATCAACGCGCAGCACGGTGTTGATGAGGTTGGTCGCGATCATGATCGCGCCGAACGCGGTCAGCACCACAAGCTGCTCATCGTTGAACAGGGCTTTCATTTCGTCGAACTGCTCCTCGTCGATCTCGTGCGGGTTATCGACCATGTTGCGGCCGAAGGAAATGAGAGCCTGCTGCTTTTGCGTGAACGAAAACGAATCAAAATCAATGCCCTCATCCCGCAGGATTTTGCGGAAGAAGGACGAGCAGATCAAACAATCATTCTCGGCCGAAATGGCATAGCAGAACAGGTTGATATCCAGCGGCGAAAGGAATTTGGCCGCCTCGTCGCGCAGGGTGTACCATTCCATCAGGGCTTTGAAGGACGGAACATTGTTGAGGAGCGTGCGCTTCATGTTCGTCATTCTGCCAACCTTCAGGTGATCGTCATGCGCCTGTCTGACCGCCTCGGGTGCGGTCTCGTAATCGATTTGGGGAACTCTTGCCATTCGTCAGTACCTCCGATCATACTATGTATGGTTGCTATTTTATTCCTTTTGCGCCGCGGTTTCAAGGGGAAGAAGTTGATTTATTCAATTTTTTTTGATATAATGCGGGCATAGCGGTTTTTTCACACAATAACAAAGGAGGAACGATCCTCATGAAAAAGATCCTTGTCACCGGCGGCGCCGGCTTCATCGGCGGCAACTTTATCCATTATATGCTGCGGGACTATCCCGGCGTTTCGCTCGTTTGCCTTGACGCGCTGACCTACGCAGGCGATCTGGAAACACTCGCCGCCGCGTTCAAAAACCCGGACTTCAAATTTGTCAAGGGCAGCATCACCGACCGCAAGCTTGTTTTTGATTTATTTGAAGCGGAAAAATTCGACGCCGTGGTCAACTTTGCCGCCGAAAGCCATGTGGACCGCTCGATCGAAAACCCCGCGGTGTTTTTGCAGACCAACATTCTCGGCACGCAGGTGCTGCTCGACGCGTGCAACCGCTTTGCCGTGCCGCGCTACCATCAGGTCTCGACCGACGAGGTCTACGGCGACCTGCCGCTGGACAGGCCCGAGCTGATGTTCACCGAAGCCACGCCCCTCCACACCTCTTCCCCCTATTCGGCGAGCAAAGCGTCGGCCGATCTGCTCACGCAGGCCTATCACCGCACCTTCGGCACGCCGGTCACCATCTCGCGCTGCTCCAACAACTACGGGCCGTATCAGTTCCCCGAAAAGCTCATTCCGCTCATGATCGCCAAGGCCAGCGCAGGTCAGCCGCTGCCGGTTTACGGCGAAGGGCTGAACGTGCGCGACTGGCTGTATGTGGAGGATCACTGCCGCGCCATCGCCATGATCCTGTTCGGCGGCACGGTCGGCGAGGTCTACAACATCGGCGGGCACAACGAGCGCGCGAACATTGAAGTGGTCAAAACCATTCTCAGGCAGCTGGGCAAGGGCGAGGAGCTGATCACCTTTGTCAAAGACCGCCCCGGCCACGACCGCCGCTACGCCATCGACCCGAAAAAGATCGGGGACGAGCTCGGCTGGCAGCCCCAAACACTGTTTGACGAGGGCATCGAGCGCACCATAAGCTGGTATGTAAACAACGAGAGCTGGTGGCAGAACATTCTCAGCGGGCGGTATCAGACCTTCACACCGGAAGCTTTCAGATAATTTTCTTGGCAGCATTCTTTTATGGAATGTTGCCAAAATTTATGAATAAATATTGTGAAAATTTACAGCAAGACTTTTTCTTGTATTTATGATATAATACAGGACGAAAAATTATGTTCAGGAGGAACCACTTATGAACACGACTCACAACCGCTTTACCCGTGTTCTCTGCACGATCCTGTCGTTGGCGCTTTTGCTCACCACGATCCCGCTGACGATTGCCAACGCAGAGGATGACCCCACCGGCGTTGTCAGCTTCGGTACTTATTCCGAAAAGACCGTCCTTTGGGACGTTGTCAAATCCACTGACGACGCATATCTTTTGATCGCGAAAAACGCGCTGGTCAAAGGCACTGCCACCAAGTTCAACACCACTGTTACTGCTTTCCCGGATTACGCAGCCTCCGCTCTGGCCACCTACATCACCGGAACGTTGCTGCCCGCCACCTTCACCGCTGAGCAGCAGGCCAGGCTCGCCACCTTCACCACCAATTATGTGATGAATGACGGCACCGGCGCCGCTGCGAACAAAACCTACGAAGGCAAAATGTCGATTCCTTCCGCCGCCGATATTCCGGACGCGTTCCTGACGAAGGTCACCATGATCGGAACGACGGCCAACACCAACTACTGGACGGCCGACGGCTCCTACACCAACGCTTCCGATAAGAAGGTCGCCTGCATCTCCACCGCCGGCACCAAAATGACGCAGCTCCAGAGCGCCACGGCCGTCGCCGTTCGCCCGGTCATCAGCATCGCCAAAGCCGATCTCTTCGCGCTTGACGTAGAAGGCGCCTCCTTCACCGACGCCGCCGGCAACGCCATCAACTATGTGGTGCGCGGCGAAGGCTTCAAGCTGACGCTTGACGAAGCCTATAACCAGTCCACCGTCACCGTCAAGGCCGGCGAAACCGCTCTGACCGCCAATGACAACGGCGTTTACACCGTGCCCGCTGACGCGGCTTCTCTTGCCATCGAAGGCGTTCAGGTCAACCCCGCCGATTTCACCGCTTATGATGAAGCGCTCGCCGCCGCGAAAGCGGTCAACGCTTCCGTCTATGACGATGAAACCTTTGCGCCTGTCAAAGCGCTGCTCGACAACGAGCTTGACAAGGACGCCCTCACCGGCGCCGACCAGGCCACGATCGACAAGTATGTTGCCGACCTGAACGCAGCGGTCGCCAACCTGCCCGCCGATTTCACCGCTTTTGACGAAGCGCTGGCCACCCTCACCGACATCAAAGCCAAGGGCGACGTGGGCGACACCTACGACCTGACGCCCAACTACATCTTCGACGCCGACTACACGCAGGAGCTGACCGAAGGTGTTCCCAAGAGCCTGAGCGTACACATCGCAACCGTTTTGAACAGAACGTATAAAGAAGCGACCGTCCACGCCTACAAGATCGGTCAGCAGGCTGAGGTCGACAAGGCGACCGCCGCCTATAATCTTCTGATCAGCAAGGTCGGTTACCTTTCCGCCAACATCACCGAATGGAAAAGCGCCAAGGAATTCATCGAAGGCCTCGACGCCGGCAAATTCACCGACGTTGACGAAGCAAAGGCCGCCTGCGCCGCCATCGTGGCGGAGCACGACTATGAAGCCGACCCGGTCGACGTGCGCAGCCAGGCGGAAGTTGACGCTGCCGCCGCCAGACTGAAAGAGATCGCCGAGCCCTTCCAGAACGGCGAAAAGTACATTCCCACCGATTTCAGTGCTCTCGACGCCGCCATCGCAGCAGCGGAAGCGATCGAGCTTAAAGATTACATCACCACCGAAGAATACGAGGCTGACGGCATCGATGAAAAAACCGGTAAACCCGTGAACGAGTTCTATTACGGCGAAAACGGCGCGATCGCAGACGAAATCACAGCTGATTTTAAAGCCGCGCTGGATGCTGCCAAAACCGTTGACCGCGAAGCGAACAAAATCAAGTATCAGAGTCAGGATACCATTGACGACCTCACCGAAGCGCTTGAACAGAACATGGAGCGTCTGGCTCCCCTCAAGCGCCTGAGCAAGTCGGAAAAGATCAACATGAAGATCAGAGCCTTCTTCCAGAAGATCGCCAACTTCTTCAAGATGATCAGCGAAATCACCAAGACTCTGTGGGGTCTGCTCGGTATGCTGTTCCGCGGCGAGATCGACCTTTACAGCGTGTTTGAAATGATCGGCCTTGACCAGAAATATCTTGATATTCTCATCAAGCTCGGCATCAAGCCGATGGAACCCGAAGAACCCGAAGAGTCCGAAACCCCCGCTCCGGGCAGCCAGGCCGTTCTTGCGTAAGCAGCATAATACAATACAACTGAAAACGGGCAAGGCTCTCGCCTTGCCCGTTTTTTAAAAGAAAGGATCACATTATGAGCCGAAGGATTTTTGCCAACCACTGCCACATCTACCCCAAGGGACACCGCCGGAACGGAACGGTGGACACACTGAAAGCCGTTATGGAAGAGTGCGGCATTGAAAAAGCCGTCGCCTTCGCCCCGTTCCCCCACGTGATGAAGGACGCCGGCCTGACGCAGGACCGCAACGAATATCTGGCCCGGCAGATCACCAATGACGAGCGCATCGTCGGCTTCGGCACGGTGGATTTTGACCGGGACGATATTGCCGATCAGGTCAGGCACATTGCTTCGCTCGGCTTCAAGGGCATCAAGGTGCACCCGGCGGCGCAGGAAATCAGCGTCGTGGGCGAAAAAGCGTTTGCGCTCTATGCCGAAGCCGTGGAACAGGGGCTGTTCCTTTCGTTCCACACGGGGCTGCACTGGTACCGCCTGAAGGAGTATCACCCCATTTTGTTTGATGAGGTGGCGTGGCATTTTCCCGAACTGAAATTCAGCATGGAGCACATCGGCGGCTATCACTTTTTCCGCGATGCGCTGGCGGTGATCTGCAACAACAGCCGCCACGAGCCGCACGCCAACGTCTATGCCGGCTGGACGAGCATTGCCGACACCGGCAAAAAAGACCTCTGGTCGCTCAGCGACGACGAGCTGCTCACCGTTATTCAGCAAACCGGCCCGGAGCAGAGCATTTTCGGCACGGATTTTCCGTTCAAGAGCGCCAAACGCATTCAGGCCGCCATTGACCGCTTTGAGGCGCTGCCCATCAGTGAAGAAGCCAAAAACGGCCTGTTCGGCCAAAATCTAGCCCGCGTGCTGGGCGTTGAATTCTAAGTAACCGCCTTGTCATAAAACGCGCAGCCCGCCCGACGTTTCGATAAGCGCCGGGCGGGCTGCTGTTTATAGGAGGTCTGTCGTCAAAATTCGTTGCCGGGGAACTTCGGGATGCCGTCAAAGCCCTTTTGCAGGTCTTCATCGGTGGGGATGTAATCGGTCATCTTGCCGTCGTGGAAATTCTCGTAAGCGACCATGTCGAAGTAACCGGTGCCGGTGAGGCCAAAGAGGATGGTCTTTTCTTCGCCGGTCTCCTTGCACTTGAGCGCCTCATCAATGGCGGCGCGGATGGCGTGGGAGCTTTCGGGCGCGGGCAGGATGCCTTCGGTGCGGGCGAACTGTTCGGCCGCTTGGAACACCGCCGTCTGCTCAACGGAAACGGCCTCCATATAGCCGTCATGGTACAGCTGGGAGAGAATGGTGCTCATGCCGTGGAAGCGCAGGCCGCCGGCGTGGCTAGGCGACGGAATGTAGTCCGCCCCGATGGTGT
>CADBPL010000150.1 GCA_902796535.1 Oscillospiraceae bacterium | reverse complement strand
CTGCGCGTGATTGACCCACGATTTGTGCGTGGGCACGATCACCTTTTCAAAGCGCGGGTTCACAAAAAACTTTTCGACCGTGTGCACCAAAATCGGCTTGGCGCCCAGCTTGAAAAACTGCTTGGGCATATCGGTGTTGCCCATGCGGCTGCCCTTGCCGCCCGCTAAAACAACTGCAAAGATCATGGAGACTCCTCCTGTATTGAACAAGTTACTGATTATTTTGCTTTGATTTTTTCATCGTAAAGGTCGCAGATTTCGTTCACTTCGCCCGCGGCGATCAGCTTGCCGTGATCGATCAGGATCGCCTTGTTGCAAAGGCGGCGCACCTGCGCGGTGTTGTGCGAAACGAACAGAACCGTAACGCCCTTGTCGAACATGGTCTTGATTTTGTTTTCGCTCTTGATGCGGAACTTGGCGTCGCCCACGGAAAGAACTTCATCCAGAATGAGGATCTCGGGGTCGACCGCCGTGGCAATGGCAAAGCCCAGCCGCGCCTTCATGCCTGAGGAATAGTTTTTGACGGGCACGTCGATGAATTCTTTCAGCTCGGAAAACGCAACGATCTCGTCATAGCGTTCGGTGATGTATTTGCGGGAATAGCCCATGGTCGCGCCATAGAGAAAAATATTCTCCTTGCCGGAATAATTCATGTCGAACCCGGCGCCCAATTCCAGCAGCGGCGCGATCACGCCGTCAACGTAAATGCTGCCCTTCGTGGGCTTGAGCACACCGGCAATGACCTTGAGCAGCGTCGATTTGCCCGCGCCGTTAAAGCCCAGAATGCCGATCCTTTCGCCCTGCTCGACCTCAAACGAAATATCCTGCAGCGCCCAGAACTCGGTGAAATGGAGCTTGCGCGTCACGAGTTTGATGAAATATTCCTTGACGTTGTCGATCTTTTCTTTGTTCAGGTTGAACAGCACGCTCACGTGGTCAACCTTGATGGCCGTCTTACCCAATGTTGTTTACCTCACAGATGGAGAATGAATTTATCCTGCTTTTTGTAGAACACCCAAATGCCCAGCAGCAGCATCACGCCGCTGAAGCCGCAGGCGTACCAGAACCAGTTCCAGTTCCACATTTCGCCGTATAAAACGCACGAGCGGAACATCTGCACAATGGAATAAAGCGGGTTTGCCATGAGCACATATTGGATCCATTTGTTGGTGCCGAGGGTCTTTACCGTGTAGAAAATGGGGGTCATGTAGAACAGCAGCATACAGAACACTTCATAAAGGTATTCCATATCTTTAAAGAACACGTTGAGCGTGCAGATGATCATGCCCACGCCCAGCGACAGCACCAGCAGAATCAGGATCGGCACGAAGGAAAGCAGAATATAGGGCGTAAGGTGCAGGTCGGGCACCTTTTTGATGAGCATATAATAAGCCATCATCACCACCAGCACACTCAGCGAAATGGCAAAGGTGACGAAGTTGGACAGCACGTTGGACAGCGGGTAGATGTATTTGGGCACGTACACCTTTTTGATCACGCTCGCGCTGTTGCGGATGGAACGCATGGCGCGCTTGGTCGACTGCGAATAGAATTCATAAAGCAAACGGCCGCACAGCAGGTAGAGCGGGTAACAGACCACACCCTCGTTGCTCCTGCCGAAAATGTTGCCGAACACGAGCGCGAGCACAATGGTGGTCATGAGCGGCTGCAAAAACGTCCAGAACACTCCCAGCACCGAATTGCGGTATTGGAGCCTGACGTTCTTGCGCACAATTTCATACAGCAGGTAGCGATACTTTTTAAAATTGAGGAAGTAGCGGCTCACCCGGTAAAACACGCCCTTCTTTTTTGTCGTTGTCATAGCAATGCAGAACCTTTCTTTCAGCCTTTGCGAAACGCCCACTTGGCAAAGAACTTGCACATGGAATGGATCTGAACCAGCGTCAGGCGCAGGTCTTTTTTGCTGTCGCGTCCCCAAACGTGGTAAACCACCGTTTCGGGGTAATAAACCACCTTGGCTCGGGTGCGCACGGTGCGGGTAATGTCGCAATCCTCAAAATAAAGGAAGTAGCGCTCGTCAAACCCGCCGATCTCCCGGAACACGTCGGTGCGGAACATCATAAAGCAGCCCGTCGCGTTTTCGATCTCGCACGGAGCGCTCAGGTCTGTGTCGAGCATGGCGTATTCGCGCAGCAGCGGGCTCGGCTCGCCGCCGTCGCGCAGGCGGCTGGCCGCCAGATAGCGCAGCGTGGGCGTGCGCTTGCCCAGAATCTGCGGCCGCCCGTCGGGGAAGCAGATCTTCGGGGAAAGCAGCCCGATCTCGGGGTGCTTGTCCATGTATTCCGCCATCTGTTTGATCACGTTGCGGTCAATGCTGATATCGGGGTTGATGACGCAATGATATTTGGAATCCAGCCGGTCGCGCACCACGTTGTGGCCGCTGCCGAAGCCGGGGTTTTTTTTGTTGTAAATCACCTGAACCTGCGGATAGGTTCGCTCGATGAATTCGGGCGTACCGTCTTCAGAGGCATTGTCAACGGCGTAAAGCGTGAAGTCGATATCCCCCGTGTTTTCCAGCAGGGTCTTCACCGTTTCGTCAATGCTCCTGATGTTGTTATGGGTCACGATGCACCCGGTAATTTTATAGTCTATGATGACCAGTCCTTTCTGTCGGGCTTTGCCCGACATCGAGATAAATTCCTGACGGATTTTTCGATATATCCTGTCAGATTCGATGTGTGCTGACGCACTCGATATGCCCTGCGGGGCAAGAAAGGAATTTATCTCATATCGAACGCGAACAGCGTGAGCGTATATCGAATTGCCGCAAGGCAATCTATCGAATCGCCGTAAGGCGAACTGTTCAGAACCGATAAAACATTTTGGTAACAGCTTTCCAGAAAACCATCGACGCATCCGCGAACGCTTTCCAGATTTTCACAATGAAAAGCTCAGCGCGCGGCACACCGGCCGAAACGAGCTGCGAGCCTTCCTGCTCCGCGAGGTCGACCGCCAAAAGCACTCTGCTTTCATAAGAGCCGTCCTCATGCAGCGTAACGATCCGGGAGCCCCAGTTGATTTTTCGCAGCAGAATGTGCGGCTTTATGCTGGGCGTGTTGACAATGTCGACGCCGTTGATCTCCACGGTGAAGCTGTTGTAATGGTCGTGGCCGCAGAAGATGGCGCGCACGTCGCCGTTTTTGCTCATCGCGTCGAGCTGGCCGTAATTATAATACCCCGGGCAGGGCTTTTCAAAAATATAACCGTTCTTCATGTTGGAAAGGTTGGGGATCGGAACCAGATCGTAGGAAATGCCGTCATATTCCCTGACGCCGGCGTTATAGCTTTTGGCAACAGGGAAAAGCTTGTCGTATATTTCCTGCACGATAATGTGCTGGAACACGACGGCGGGCACGTATTTTCCGCCGTTTTCGGCCTTGCGCGCTTCCGCCTTGGCCTGATACCACGCGATCTGTTCCGGGTGCACCGACTCGTAGCCCTTGCCCTTGACTTCACAGCCGGAATCGAAGCAATAGATATCGTAAGCCACACGGCTGCCGTCATGCGAATAAACAGGAAAGCTGCAGGTGCCGCAGCCGAACAGAGCGGGGTCTTCATCCGTGCCGATGAAATAAGCGCCGCCGTATTCTTTGTAGAACGCGAACATTTCGTCGATGGTATAGCCGTGCAGATAATCGTGGTTGCCGAAGGTGATCACGAAGGGAAGCTTTGCCTGCACAAAAATGTCGCAGATCTCCCGGATCGCGGCGGGCTGATCCTCGTTGGCGGCCTCGCTCATATCGCCCCCCAGCACCACCAGATCGGGCTTGGCGGCGGCGAGCGATTCCAGCACAAGCTGCCGGTGAAGCGCGGGCAGCGGATAATCACAGTGCCAGTCCGTCAGATGCAAAATCGTGAAATCCCCGTTTTCATCAAAGGTCAGCCGGGGCTGCGCGCTTTGCGCAAAGCAGACCGGCTGCAGCGCAGCGATCAGAAACAGCGCGGCCAGAAGGCAAAGGAACGTTTTTTTCCGGGCTTTCATGTTTTTCCTCCGCATCATTTGTTTTTGCGGTAGCGCAGCATCGCTGCGGCAATATTGAACCGCCAGATGATTTTTTGAAGCAGGCTTGTTTTGCCGCCGGTGGCGCTGCCCTCATTGCGGCGCCAGAGCATCAGCGGCTCTTCGATGAACTGCACCCAGCCCAGACGCTCGCTGACGAGGCCGAGCCACTGGTCGTGCATCGGGATCTTTTCGGGGAACGGCAGCGCCGCCTCGAACGTCGGCCGCGTCAGGGCCATGCAGCAGCCGGTGTAGCCGTTGAACAGCATATTGCGAAAAATGCCCCTGCCGACGTGCCGAACCTCGAACAGCGATTTGCCCATGGGGTTGAGGTCGCTGTCGGTCAGGCGGGCGTTATGCATCACGCAGCAGGCGCCGCCCTGAATGGCCGCCATCACCCGTTTGACCTTGTGAGGCAGCCAGACGTCGTCCTGATCGGCTAAAAACGCCACGTCGCCGGTGCATTGCCTGAGCAGAAACTCTTTGTTTTTGTCGATCCCTTTGTGGGGGCCTTCCAGATAGGTCACCCGCGGGTCTTTCAAGAACCGCCGGCAGGCCTCTTTGGTGAGGGGGCCGCGGCTGTCGTCCGAAATCAGCAGTTCGTCCGCTTCGCCGAGCTGCGGCAGAATGGAGGCGAGCTGCTGCGCAATATATTTTTCGCCGTTATAAGCGGCGACAAGAACGGATATTTTCATAAATTTTCTTATTCACCGACGCTCACCAAAAAAGAAAACCTTGTCGCGTCCGCGTCCTCTTTCTGTTTTTTCAGATAAAACCGCATGATTCCGGTGCGCGGATCGTGCGGCGCCGCCTTATTTTTGGCAAAAAGCAGCCAAACAGGCACATTATCACGTTTATTTTACCATATATTTATTAACAATGTGTGACAGGCCGTTTGAAACAGCATCTTTCGTTTTGGGCAGGGGCGATCACCGCGATCATGTTCCGCGGCATCATCGCTTTGTTGTGCGGCAGAGCGCCCTTACAGCGACTGCATAATGCCCTTTGCAATGGCTTTGGCGTAAGCGTCAAAGTTCCGATCAAAGCGCTCGTTATCCTCGGCGTTGCTCAAAAAGCCAAGCTCGAGCAGGCAGCTTTTGCAGTTCGTGCCGGAATTGACCGCGTAGTTTTTCGTTTTGTCGCCGCGGTAACCGACAGACACGCCGCGGTTGGCGCCGAAGCCGACCTTGTCGAGCTGCCGGAGAATATTCTTTGCCAGCTTTTTATCCGGCGCAGGCTCCGTGCTTTTGATCCATGCCTCAATGCCGTTGGCCGATTCGTTTTCGGCGCTGTTGCGGTGAATGGCAACAAACATGGTCGCCTTCTTTTTGTTGCTCAGCGTGTACCGTTCTTCAAGCGAAACGGTCGAGTCGTCCTTTCGGGTGTAGACGACCCGGCAGCCCTCTTCTTTCAGGATCCTGCCGACTGCCAGCGTCATTTTCAGGTTGTCGTCCTTTTCCAGCCGGTCGCCCGACACTGCGCCGGTGTCCTTGCCGCCGTGCCCGGCGTCCAGACAAACCAGCGGGACGCGGCTGTGGGAACGCACGGCCAGAAAAATGCCCGCGCCCACAGCCACAGCGCCCAACAGCGCCGCGGTCACGATTAAAATGATCTTTCTCTTTCTGTTCATGTTTGTTCCTTCCCCGTATGATCGGGATTCCGGTCGGACGCCGGTCACGGCAGCTCAAAGCCGGAGATGGCAAAGTGCTCCGTATAACTGACTTCAAAGGTGTTGACGCCGATCCCCTCCGTCACGACCCGCCGCATAAATGATGTTGTTGACCGAATCGCTCATGGCTTCTCCTTCCGCACGTTATCCCTTCAGCGCCTTCATGACCTTGCTTGCGATCGGAACGGCCACATCCGAACCGCCGCCGCCGTTTTGCACCACGACCACGATCGCATAGGGGAAGTTCGCATCCATGGAAGCGCCCACGAACCAGGCGTGCGATTTTTCGCCGTTCATCTGCGCCGTTCCGGTCTTGCCGCCAAAGCTCATGCCGGGGAATTTTTGGTCGCCGTAATTGTTGACGACGTTGTCGCGCATCATGCTGCGCAGAGTCGCTGCGGTTTGCGCGCTCATTCGGTTCGTGGTTTTCAGGCTTCCGACCGTGTCGCTGATGGTGCTGCGCACAAAATAGGGGATCGGCGTGGCGCCGCCGCCCGCAATGGCGCCCGCGAGCATCATCATGTTGAGCGGATTCATCAGCGTGGTGTACTGCCCGATGGCCGCCCATCCCACGTCGATGGCCGCCGCCTTCGACAGGTCGAACCGCCCCTTTGCCGTTCTCACGCCGCTGACGTTATAGCTTTCGCACAGGCCGAGCGCATTGACCGTTTTGGTCAGCTTGTCCCGGCCAAGCTCTATGCCGATGGCGGAAAAAGCGGAGTTGCAGGATTTGGTCAGCGCTTTGCCGAAGCTGACCGTGCCGTGCCTGCCGTTGCAGATGACCTTGCCGCCGCCGGGCGCGGTGAACGACCCGCTGCAGGAAAACGTGCGCGAACCAATATCGGGGATGTTGTCGATGGCGCAGGTCGAGGTGACCAGCTTGAAGGTGGAGCCGGGGGTGAACAGCCCGTTGAGCAGGCGGTTGAGGTAAACGCCCTCATATTTGCTGTTGGTTTCAATATCGGCCGGCTTGTTGGTCGGGTCGTAGCTCGGCGCGGAAACGTTGCAGAGAATTTCGCCCGTTTTATAGTTGTAAACGCCCACGCAGCCCTTGCGCCCGCTGAGCGCCTGATAGGCGAGCTTGTTCAGCTTTGCGTCGATGGTCAGCGTTATGTCGTTGCCCTCGCCCTCGCTCACCAGGCGGAAAATGCCCTCCACGCGGTTGTAGCCGATGAGCGTGTCGCGGCAGACGGTGTGCGCGCCGCAGGCTATGTAGCCGTATTGGTCGCCCACGGCGTGGAGCGTTGCCTTGCGCATCTCCGCGTCGGAGTGGAACTTGCGCTTGCCATTCACGCTCTGCGCCAGCACAACGCCGTTGCGGTCAAGAATTCTGCCGGCGTTGGTGATCTGCCCGCCGGAATATAAATGCCCGTTGGCGCGGCTGGTCGCCCAGGTCCCGCCGTGCAGAAAAAAGCTCACCGCCAAAAGAACCAGACCGACCAGAAACGCCGCAATGATGCCGAGCAAAACATAAGCTCGCTTGGTCAAGGTGTTCATGACTTTTCCTCCATCTGGATCTCAAGCTTCGGATAGGTTTTGATATCGGCGCTCTTGATGAACGCAAACAGCGCCCACGAGCAGATCATGCTCGTGCCGCCGCGGCTGATGAACGGCAGCGTGACGCCGGTGAGCGGCAGCAGATCGGTCACGCCGAACACGTTCAGGCTCAGCTGCACCAGCAGCAGCGCCGCCGAGGCGACCGCCGCGATGGCGTAAACCGTGGAGCGCGCGTGGCGCGCCAGCCGCAGTGCGTAAACCGCCACGAACGCAAAGCTGAGCACCACGCAAAACGCCACGATCATGCCCCATTCTTCACAGATCACGCCGAAAATGAGGTCGGTGGTCGAAGCATACACCTTGCGCAGCCGCCCGTTGCCGATGCCCAGCCCGAACAGCCCGCCGCTGGCCGAATAAATCAGCACGCGGGTCTGTTGAAAGCCGCTGTCGTTCATGTATTCCCACACGTGGCGATAGGCCTTGAACCGCTTGGCCACGTAAGGCTTGAAGTAAACGATCAGCCCCGCGCCCAGCACGGCGCCCGCGCCGATGAGGCCGATGGTTTTGATATCGCCCGAGCGCATGAACGCCATGACCATGAAGGTGCAGAAGAAGATCAGCGCCGTGCCGAAATCGCGCATCAGAAACAGCGCGCCGACACAGCCGAGCGAAAAGACCAGATAAGACGTCAGGCTGCGGGCGGACTGGAGCTTTTCCAGCGTGGCCGCGCCCACGAAAATGAAGCCGATCTTCACGATCTCGGACGGCTGGATGGAAATGCCGCCCACGTTGATCCAGTTCAGCGCGCCGTTATGCACCTTGGCGAGCATCAGGTTCAGCGCCAGCAGCCCGACGCAGCCGACGGCAACGGGAATATGCAGCGCGTTGACCACCTCGGTGTTGCGCATGAGCGCAAGCAGGATCACAAACGCGCCCAGGCCGATGAGAATAGCGATGAACTGCTTGAGCGCGTAGTTGGGGTAAACGCTTGCCACCGTGACCAGGCCGAAACCGGAAAGCAGAAACGCGATGATTTCAAGCTCTGTGGAACGCTGCCCCGCCAAATTGCGCGCCAGCACAAAATAAAGCCACTCCACAACCAGAAAGGAACCGAACACGGCGAGCACTTCGAGCTGCGCTTCCTGTATCTGCGTGAGCACCGTGCCGCCGGAAATGATCTGGATGGCCGTGACGAGCAGCAGCATATACAGCCAGTGGAACGGCTCGCTTTTTTTGCGGGTTTTTTGTTCTTCTTTGTTCGCCAAACGGCTCACCACCCTTCCGCGTCGGTTCTGTTTTTCACTTTGTAATGCTCGTTGAAAAGAAAGATCACGCCGCCCATGCCGATCACGTCGCCGTCATGCAGCCGGCGTTTGCTCTGGCCGATGGGCTTTGCGTTCACCGTTGTGCCGCCGGTCGTGCCCAGATCCTCCACAAACCATGCGCCGCCCTGCGCCGTCACGCGGGCGTGGCTGGAGGACACCGTCGGGTAACGCAGCCGCACGTCACAATCCGGGCCGCGCCCGAACAGGCAGCTGTCGCAGGTGATGATATAGGCTTTGTCGCCCGCCTCGTCGATCAGCGCCGGATAGAATTCCGCCTCCGGCTTCATCGCGGCGGCCCTTGCGGCGGCTTTTCGGCTGAACGCGCGGCGTTTTTCACGCGCCTCCTGCTCTTTTTCGTCCTCGTCGGCGTCCACAAACACAAAGCCGACGCTGCCGAACGAGACCGTGTCGCCATGGGCGATGGGGGTTGGCTGAACGACCGCGCTGCCGTTGACAAAAACGCCCGCGCTGGAATGCGTATCCGCCACCACCCAGCCGTTGCGCCGTTTGGAAATCACGGCGTGGAAGCGCGAAACGTCGGGCATACTCAGCACCACGTCGCAGGTTTTGCTGCGCCCCACGGAGTTCTCCCACCGCGTGAGCGGCAGGCGCGTTTTGCTGCCGGGGTCATACAGATAGGAGCCAATGCGTTTGCCGAACTGGCGGCCGACCAGCGAAAAAACGCAGCTGCCCAGCACCAGCACGGCAAGCCCCGCCACCAGATAACGGCTGATGATGACCAGAATGTCAAAAATCTCGTTAAAATCCACGCCCGTCCCACCTTTCCGAATGCGAAATGCAGATCAGTGCCCGGCAAAAGGCTGCCCGCTGTTTCCGGCGGCCGCTTCCTTTTGCCTGATGTGTTTTTTTATTTTACTCTATTTCCTATCACTCTGTCAACCAAATCTGTTTTTTCGCCGACGGTTGACATTTTTCGCGATAGAAATTATACTGAATATACGCCGCATTTTCTACGGAATGTATGCAAAACAACAAAATTCTTCTGACAGCAAGGAGCGTATTGCCATGAGTGTTAAGCAAAACCTGTTCGGGTTCACAGACGACGGTCGGGAAGTGACCAAATACACCATCAAAAACAAAGGCGGCAGCTTTGTGGAGCTGCTCACCTACGGCGCCACGTGGCTTTCCTGCTTTGTGCCGGACCGCGACGGCGTTTATCAGGACGTGCTGCTCGGCTTCGACGATATGGACGGACATGAGCACCGCTCGAATTATCAGGGGCAGTTTGTGGGCCGGTTCGCCAACCGCATTGCAAACGGCCGCTTCACGCTTGACGGCGTGACTTATCAGGTCGTTCAGAACGAGGGCGGCATCAAGAGCCTGCACAGCAACGGCGAATTTTCCCACGCCGTTTTTGACGCGGAGACCGTTGGCGACGACGCGGTCGCCTTCACCTTCACCTCGCCCGACGGCACCTTCGGCTTTCCCGGCACGGTGAAGGCCACCGTCACCTACACGTTTACCGATGAGAACGAAATGGTCATCGACTACCGCGCCGTGTCCGACAAGACCACGCTCATCAACCTGACCAACCACGCCTATTTCAACCTCGGCGGCTGCAACAGCGGCGACGTGCTCGGCCACGAAATGATGATCGACGCCGACGCGTTCACCCCCACCACGCCCGACAGCATCCCCACGGGCGAGATCCGCAGCGTGGAATGCACGCCGTTCGATTTCCGTCAGCCCAAGCCCATCGGGCGCGACATCGGCGCCGATTATGACCAGCTCATCGCCTGCAAGGGCTATGACCACAACTACTGCCTCAACCCGGGTAGCGGCGTGAAGGTGCGCGTTTATGAGCCGAAGAGCGGGCGCACGCTGAGCATGACCACCGACCGCCCCGGCGTTCAGCTTTACACCGGCAACTTCCTCGACGGCAAAAAGGGCAAGAGCGGCTGCCCCATGACCAAGCACGCCGGGTTCTGCCTGGAAACGCAGGTCTACCCCGACGCGCCCAACCACGACAATTTCCCGCAGTGCACCTACCGGGCGGGTGAGGAATTCGTTTCCCGCACGGTATATAAATTCGGCGTCAAAATCAAGTAAGTAAAATTCACAGAGCAGAATACAGTTAAGAGGCAGAACAAAGAGGCAAATGATTCTTTTTCCAAACACCTCTTACTTCCTACCTCTTAACTCTTACTTCTTACCTCTTAACTTTTCTTGGCTGTTTCGTTGTGCATATCATTGTCATAAAGATCCTTGCCCATGGGGTTTTCATCCGGGACGGGCTGCTGCGCCGGGTTCGGGTTTTGCGTCTTATCTTTTTTCTTCATTCTGCGTTCCTTTCCTCGCGGGCAAAATTTTCAAGGCAATACCGCACGCTTCCTGTGGTGCGGTGCTGCCGTAAAGCGCCCGCAACGGTAGCTTGCGCCAAATCAGCCAAATTATTCTTTGGGAGTGATCAAATTGAGAAAAAGCGACATTGCGGATTACGCCGTTGATCTGCTGAAAAAAGAATACCCTGACGCCATCTGCTCGCTTGACGCCGCCGATCCGGTGCAGCTGATCATTGCCACGCGCCTGTCCGCCCAATGCACCGATGCGCGCGTCAATCTGGTCACGCCCAAGCTTTTCGCCAAATATCCCACGCTCGCCGATTACGCCAACGCACAGCTGAGCGACGTGGAGGAGCTTGTGCGCCCGTGCGGATTTTACCACACCAAGGCGAAGGATATCATCGCCATGGCGCAGATGCTGCTGAGCGAATACGGCGGCGTGGTGCCCGACAACATCGACGATCTGGTGCGCCTGCCCGGCGTGGGGCGCAAAACAGCCAACCTCATTTGCGGCGACGTTTACCACAAGCCCGCCGTTGTGGCCGACACGCATCTGATCCGCATCTCGAACCGGCTGGGGCTGGTGAACACCAAGGACCCGTACAAGGTGGAAATGGAGCTGAAAAAGCTGCTGCCGCCCAAGGAAAGCAACGATTTCTGCCACCGCTGCGTGCTGCACGGCCGCGCCATTTGTAATGCGCGCAAGCCGAAATGCGAAAGCTGCTGCCTGGCGCCTTACTGCAAATCAGCTGATAGCTGATAGCGGATAGCCGATAGCTGATAGCGGATAGCCGATGGCTGATGGCGGATAGCTGAGAGCGGATAGCGGATAGCAGACGGCGATGGCTGATCGCTGATGGCTGTTGGTTGATCGGCAATCTCTTATCTCTTACCTCTTACTTCTTACCTCTGCTCTTGCCTCCCCTGCAAGGGGAGGTGGCTGAGCAAAGCGAAGCCGGAGGGGTCGCGAAAGATACGGTCAGATAGTGAATGGCATTTTGGTGTATGAGCATATCCCTGTGCTGACCGTACATCTCAGAATTATTCATGATTCATTCTTCATTTCCGTCCCCTCACCAGACCTGATATGAATTCCTATTTAACTCAACTTTCCCACAGCAAAAGAGTCAGAAAAGTCTTAAGCAAAGAGGGATTTGGCGAATAAAGATAGACATCATATTGTTGAT
>CADBPL010000149.1 GCA_902796535.1 Oscillospiraceae bacterium | reverse complement strand
GCCAGCGTTTTGCCGTTGATCAGGCCGATGCGGTCGCACAGGTCGCTCAATTCGTGCAGGTTGTGGGAAGAGATGATCACGCTCGTGCCGGTTTCCGCCACGTATTGCGCCACCAGGTTTTTGACGATCGCGCGTTTCTGCGGGTCAAGCCCGTCGAAGGATTCGTCCAGCAGCAGCACGCTCGGGTGGCACGACAGCCCGAGCACCAGCTCAGCCTGCCGCTGCATCCCCTTGGAAAAGCCGTTGAGGCGCTTTTTGGCGTCGAGCCCGAACGCCTCGGCCAGCTTGCGGAAGGTTTCATGGTGAAACCCCTGATAAAAATCGGCGTAAAACGCCGCCATTTGTTCCATATTGGCATGGGGTAAAAAGAACAGATCGTCCGGCACGAGGAAGAGGTTTTGCTTCACGGCGGGGTTGTCGCGCACGGGCTTGCCGTCCATCAGCACGGCGCCGCGGTCAGGGCGGTAAATATCCGCCATGGTTTTGAGCAGGGTCGTTTTGCCTGCGCCGTTGTAACCGACCAGACCGTAGATCATGCCGCTTTCCACACGGAAGGAAATATCCTGAATAGCAGTAAACCGGCCGAATTTTTTTGTGATGCCGTTGACTTCGATCAAGCTTTTTCCCTCCGTTTCCGTTCCATTTCGGTCATATTCTGCGATTATATTTTAATTTATGACAACGCCTGTGGTTCGTCAAGTGGTTTTCGGCATTCTTTCGGTATTCTTATGTTTAATTTAATTGTTTTGTAACGAAAAAAAGACTCTTCGCGCAGGACGCTCATTATGAGCGCGCCCGGCGCGAAAAGCCTTTTTAGGGGTGGGGTTCAATACCGTCCGATCTCTTCAAACGGAACGTTTTCAAATTCTTTCATGCTGCGGTAAACGTCGGAATCCTTGTCGACCGTGTAAACGCCGCCGTCCAGATCGGTGAAGACGTTTGCTCTTCCGGGCGGGAACAGCGCGTTTTCTTCGATCGCCGCGCCGCTCCGGAACCCGTCGAAAAAGGTGCCGACGCGAACGCCGGTCGTCTGCATGGAAACGTTGTTGGTGATCGTGTTTTCGGCTGGCTGCGCGGCATAGGAGCCGCTCTTTTCATCGGCCGAAAGCCCGGCGCAGGCGGGGAACGCCTTTTTCCATTCCTGGCTCTGCCATGGCGATTTTTGCAGTGCCGCAGCCGCTTCCTCTCTGTGTTCGGCGGGGTAATCCGTTCCGTTCACGGCTTCGCCGGTGTTGATGAAAATGTTGTTTTTCACCGTTGTGTTGCGACAGCCGCCGAGCAAAACGCCCACGGAGCCGCTGCCGTAGATGTTGAGCAGCAGGTTTTGCGTGACCTCTGTGCCGGAGCAGGGGCGAATGCCGATGAAACGGCCGCCCGAGGCCTTGGTGCCGATGAGGTGGATGCAGTTGCCGCGCACGGTGCTGCCATAGCAGTCCCAGCGGTAATACGGCGAATCGATGGCGGCCTGACCGCAGTCGGTCAGCAGGGTGTTGTGGATGTAGTTATATTCGATGGTGTGGTTGTTGCCCTCGTAATAGAGCGCGCAGGCGGGGGAGTTGACGATTTCGTTATGCGCTGCCGACGCGCCCACGCCGCTGATCCAAACGCTTGGCGCGGCGGCGTCAAGACGGGACGTGTAGGAGACCAGATTGTTTTCAACGGTGTTTTCGCTCGCCGTGAGCTTTGACAGGTTCCCGCCGCTGACCACGATGCCGCTCGCGCCCGTGCGGCTGACCTGACAGGAGGTCACGCTGACCCTGCTGCCGCTGACGACAATGCCGCGCCCGGCGGTCTGCTGCACGCGGCAGCTGTCCACGTTGACGTTGCTGCTGCCCTTGACCACGACGCCGTCGCCTTTGGCGTTGAGAAAGCTGACGCCGCTGAGGGAAAAATACGACACGCCGTTGATTTCCGCCAGCGCGGAGCCGTCGCTTTCGCCTGTTTCCGCTGCGCCTGCGCCGCCGTCAAAAATCACCTCGCCGTTGCCGTAGGCGCAGTAAATGACGGAGCACGAATCGGTGCCGGAATCAGCCTTGGTGAATTTGAGGCCTTTGGTCTCATACGTGCCGCCCATGATGGAAACGACCACGTGGCTGAGATATTGCTTCTTGGTTTTTCTGGCTGCCTTCTGCGCCGCGGCCAGGGTGCGGAACGGGTGGTCAACGGTGCCGTTGTTCTTGTCGTTCCCGTCCGGTGAAACGTAATAATCGCCATAGGCAGCTTTGGATTCCGCCGGAGCGGCCGCGCTCAGGTTGCTCGGCGCGGCGGCCGTGAAATGCTTTGCCTTGTAGCGCGGCAGAAAAACGAGCCACGCCAGCAGCGTCAGCACGGCGAGCACAACGGAAAGAACGATGCAGATCACCGTTGTTTTAGATACAGATTTTGTGTTCATCAATCGTCGCTGAGCGATTCGTTGGCTGCGAAAAAAAGGGCAAAGCCCCTGCTTCACGCGGCGAATCGCGCCTCCCTTCCGGTTTTTCCGTTTTTATGTTCGGTGTACTGACCAAATATTATACAGGATTCCCGGCCTTTCGTCAAATGCTTTCTTGCCGTCAGGCAAAAAAAGCCCGCACTCCCACAAAAGAAGCGCGGGCCGTATGTTTATTTTACGCTTTTGAGCAGCTCCGTGTAGCTTTCCATGAGCTCACTGCCGCAGTGGGTGCCGACCGTCATGAGCATATCGTTGACCATCTTGCCCTTGACCTTGGTGTCGCCTTTATAGAAAAGGAACGTGCCGAGCAGGGATTTCGGGGTGCTCACGTCGGGGAACATATAGCCCAGCGCGTCGTTGGTGATGCCCATGAGCACCACGGCCTTGTCTGCGTCGCCCGTCAGGCGGCGGGTGAGGTCGACGAGGGTGTCATACTTCCAGGTCTCGCCCGTCCAGGAGGTCGTGCCGTTCCACAGGTTTTCGCCGGTGTAGTCCGGGTCGGTGCCGTAGACCAGCGAGGGGGACAGCTCGCCCGGCGCGGTGAGGATGACGACGTCGCCGCCGAATTCGAGGTAATTGGTCTCTACGATCACGCCGTAACGCGATTCCGCCGCTTTGTATTTGACGACGTTTTCGCCGAGCATACCGGAAATGCTGCCCAGCGCCATGACGCCGTTTTCGAGTGAAAGCAGGGTGCGGGCGTTTTTGATGTTGAGGGTCGGATCCAGCTCGACAGCTTTTTCAGCTTCGTCCAAAATGAAGTGGGCGAGCAGATAGCCGCTCTTCATCAGGGATTTGATGCGGGAATCCATATCGGCTTCCATCTCGTCATACCATTTATCGGTGTGCTTCTGCCCGTAAAGTCTGACCCAGTCTTCTCTGCTCAGGGCGTGCGATTTGACCCATTCGGTGGATTCCAGATCCTTTGCGTCGCCCTGTTCACAGTCGATGCCGGGGGAGGAGATGGCCGCTTCACAGCTCTGGGTAAATACCAGGTTGCAGCCCGCATCCTTCATCGCCATGGCCATAAAATAGGGGTAATCGCAGCAGAGCGTGTGGTTGTCGTCCCACGCGCCGTAGGCGGTCGGGTGCGCGCCGATGTTGGTGACCACGGTTTTTTCGCCGCTGTCGCCTTCAAACAGGAAGCAGGAGAAGAAATTCTTGGTTTTGACGCCGCTGTTGAGGTCGTCGCTAACGCCGGCGGTCTTGCCGGTTTCATAGAACGACAGCTTGCCGTTCTCCATTTTGGAAAACGCTTCTTTGGCGCAGGCTTCCGCGCGGGCGCAGAGCGTTTTTTCCATTTCTTCGTCGAGGATACGGATATAATCTGCGAACGGGTTGATCTTTTTGGTGAAGATGGTTTTTAACATGACGCCGATGTTCATGCCCTGAATGTCAAGCCCCGCGTGGCAGTGGGTGGCGCTGACGTTGCAGGCAAGAATATCCTGCGCTGTAACGCCGTTGGCCTCCAGCGCCTTCTGGATGGCGGCGCGAATGTCGCGCACGGAGCCTGCCGTTAAGCCGACGCCGTCCACGCTGACAAAGATGACCAGATCGCTCTTGCCGTTGCCGTTGGCGTCGGCGCCGTTGGAGAGAATGACCAGATTCATGTTCTGGTCGGTATAGAGCTTGTCGACCTTCGTCTGATAACCGCCGGTGGAATAGAGCTTTTTCAGGCACATGCCGTTGGGGTCGCTGTTGCCCTCGGCGTCACAGCGCCATTGCGTGGGGATCACGCTGCCGGAGGCGAAGCCGCCGCTCCAGCCGCTGCCGCTCACCGTGCCGTTTGTGCCCGGATAAAACGTCGGGTCTTCCTGCTTCAGATATTCCTCCGCCGTGGGGATGCCGCGCGTTTTCAGCAGCGTCTGCACAACGCCGAAGATCGCGTCATGCGCAATGCCGAACAGGCCGTCGACCGCGTGGGCGAACGCGCTGACGGGTTTGCCTTCCGCCGCCGTCGCGGCTGCCGAAGAGGACAGGCCGAACGAGAGCGCAAGGGTCGCGCTGAGAAGGATCGCTAAAAACTTTTTGCCGATTTTCATTCTTGTTTCCTCCTATTTTCTTGGTGTTCTCATCATAACATAACAGGTTTCAGCAGGGGTCAGTTCGGGAATAAAAGCCCTGAAATCAGGAATGAAACGCTTGTTTGTCAGATTTCAATATAGCACACTGACCGGATTCTTTCAAGCTTTTTCAAGAACAACGTGCCAAAACAAACAAATATTTTGTTAAACCGCCTTACAAGTTTGTTAAAACTATTTACTTTTTCCGCTCTATGCATTAAAATGGAATCATCAAAAATCACGATGCGGATATTTGATGTGAAAAATCAGAAGGGAGGAGCGATTCAGGCGCCAGGGTTGAGATTTTTGATCTCGTTTTGTGCGAATGCTGAATCGCAAGGCTTTTATTATGCGAGTGTTTACCGAGTTTTTCAGCTCGGACAAAAAGGTGAGCCTGACCGGATATTTGCTGGATGCTTCCCCGGAAATGCCCAATATGCAGGATCGTCCGGCCGTGCTGGTCATTCCCGGCGGCGGCTACCGGATGTGCTCCGACCGTGAGGCGGAGCCGATCGCCATGCTCTTTGCGACCGAAGGCTGCCAGACCTTCGTGCTGCGCTACACGGTGGGGGAACGGGGCGAAATCACGTTTGAGCAGCCCTTTGGCGACGCGGTGCGCGCGCTGAAATTCATCCGCGAAAACGCGGCGGAATTCCATGTGATTCCAGACAAGATCGCCGCCATCGGCTTTTCCGCCGGCGGTCATCTGGCGGGTTCTCTGGCCACGATCAGCGATGAAAAACCAAACGCCCTCATTCTGGGTTATCCCTGTGTGATCCCGAAGGACGACGGCGTGCTGAGCGTGAACGTGCCCTCCACCGACCAATTCGTCACCGAGGCCACGCCGCCCACCTTCCTGTTCGCCACCGCTGATGACGGCTGCGTTTCCGTGACGCATTCGCTGGCCTTTGCCAAAGCCTGCGCCGAACACGGGGTGCCCTTTGAGCTGCACGTGTTTGAGAGCGGCAACCACGGCCTGTCGCTGGCAACGCCGAGCGTTTGCCTTAACGGCGGCAGCCCGGACGTGGAGCAGTGGACGGGGCTTTGCGTCAGATGGCTGCGCAAGCACTTTTTTAACTGAATCAAAACCAAATCACATTTTTAAGGAGATTAGACTATGGGACTTCTCAAAGCAGGTATCGGATCGTTAAGCGGCGCTCTTGCCGACCAGTGGCGCGAGTATTTTTACTGCGATGCACTCGACGTGCAGACGCTCGTTAAAAAGGGCAAAAAGCGCACGTCCTCCCGTTCCTCCAACACCAAAGGCAGCGACAACGTCATTTCCAACGGCTCCATCGTTGCCGTGGCGGACGGTCAGTGCATGATCATCGTGGAGCAGGGCAAGGTGGTCGAGCTTTGCGCCGAACCCGGCGAATTCGTCTATGACGCTTCCACCGAGCCGACGCTGCTTTACGGCGGCCTTAACAAGGAAAACATCAAAAAGAACTTTGCCGTCGTCGGCAAGCGTTTCACCTTCGGCGGCGAGCCTGCGAAGGATCAGCGCGTTTATTATTTCAACACCAAAGAGATTTACGGCAACCGTTACGGCACGCAGAATCCGGTGCCGTTCCGCGTGGTCGACCGCAATATCGGGCTGGACGTTGACATTGCCATTCGCTGCAACGGCGAGTATTCCTACAAAATCGTTGATCCGCTGATGTTCTATGCGAACGTTTGCGGCAACGTATCCGACGATTACAGGCGCGATCAGATCGACAGCCAGCTCAAGACTGAGCTGCTCACCGCGCTGCAGCCGGCGTTCGCCAAGATTTCCGAAATGGGCATCCGTTACAGCGCGCTGCCCAACCACACGGAGGATCTGTCCGACGCGCTCAATCAGGTTCTGTCCAAAAAATGGACGGAGCTGCGCGGCATCGCCATCTATTCCTTCGGCATCAATTCCGTCACCGCGTCGAAGGAAGACGAGGATCTGATCAAATCCCTGCAGCGCAAGGCGGTTTACCGCGATCCGACCATGGGCGCGGCCGCAATGGTCGACGCGCAGGCCGAGGCGATGCAGGCCGCTGCCAAGAACGAAGCGGGCGCCTTCACCGGCTTTATGGGCATGGGCATGGCCATGAATGCGGGCGGCGGCGGAAACGCGGCAGCCAACCTTTACGCCATGGGCCAGCAACAGCCGCAGCAGCAGTATCAGAACCCGTACCAGCAGCCGCAGCAGCCGGATCGCGCGCAGCCGCAGAATCCCGCCGCCGGTGGTTGGGTCTGCGCGTGCGGAACGCCGAACACAGGCAAATTCTGCGTCAACTGCGGTCAGCCACAGCCTAAGCCGCAGCAGGGCTGGGTCTGCCCCAAGTGCAGCACCACCAATCAGGGCAAATTCTGCATGAACTGCGGCGCCTCCAAGCCCGCCGGCGCGCCGCTTTACCGCTGCGACAAGTGCGGCTGGACGCCCGAAGATCCCCACCATCCGCCGAGGTTCTGCCCGGAATGCGGCGACCCGTTTGATGAAAACGACGCGAAATAATGCCGCGCCGCACGAAGAATTGAGGAAGAACATGAAAACATTTTTATTTCAGGGTGATTCCATCACCGACGCGGGGCGCGAACGCGACGAAATCGGCAAAGGCTCCCGCGGCTACCCGACGTTTGTCGAGGGCAGGTTAGGCGTTCTTTATCCGAATGAGCTTTCGTTTATCAACATGGGCGTGAGCGGCGACCGCTGCGTGGATATGTATGCCCGCATCAAGTGCGATTTTATCAACATCAAGCCCGATTACGCCACCATCCTCATCGGCGTCAACGACGTGTGGCATGAGCTTAACGAGCAAAACGG
>CADBPL010000148.1 GCA_902796535.1 Oscillospiraceae bacterium | reverse complement strand
GGCGTATGCGGGCAGGGGGCGGATCGCGGTAAAGGCTTTGAAAACAGCCATGTGAAAAACTCCTTCCGGATCAAAATTTAATTGAACTGCAAAATACTGCAGTTTAAAAGTACAACATTTTCCCCGCAAAGTCAACAATTCCCTTGCCAATCAAAAACAAAAGAGGAAAAAAAAAGAAAAAGTAGTGACATTTCATAAAATCTATGATATACTTTTGTAAATTTTGACACGGTAAGGAGTCACTATGTTGTTTGAGCAAACCGTAAACATTGAACGAATGGAACACGCCGTGAGCCTGTTCGGCAGCTTTGATGAAAACATCCGCAAAATCGAAGGGGAATACGGCGTTACCGTGGTCAGCCGCGGGTCGGAGCTGAAGGTTTCGGGCGAAGCGGAAATGGTTTCCAAGGCGGTGCGCACCATTACGGGGCTGCTCACGCTCATCAACAAGGGCGAGGCGCTGACTGACCAGAACGTGCGCTACGTCATGTCGCTGGTCAACGAGGGTGCGGAAGACCGCTTGTCCGCCATGAGCAACGACTGTGTGTGCATCACGGCGCGCGGCAAGCCCGTCAAGCCCAAAACGCTCGGGCAGAAGAACTATATCGAAGCCATTCGCGACAACACCGTGGTGTTCGGCATCGGCCCGGCGGGCACGGGCAAGACCTATCTGGCCGTGGCCATGGCGGTCAACGCGTTCCGCGCCAAGGAGGTCAACCGCATCATCCTCACGCGCCCCGCGGTCGAAGCGGGCGAAAAGCTGGGCTTTCTGCCGGGCGACCTGCAGCAAAAGGTCGATCCCTACCTGCGCCCGCTGTACGATGCGCTGTTCGATATGCTCGGCGCCGAAAACTTTCAGCGCTATCAGGAGCGCGGCAGCATTGAGGTCGCGCCTCTGGCCTATATGCGCGGCCGCACGCTCGACGACAGCTTTGTGATTCTGGATGAGGCGCAGAACACCACGCCGGAGCAGATGAAAATGTTCCTCACCCGTCTGGGCTTCAATTCCAAAATGGTCATTACCGGCGATATTACGCAGATCGACCTGCCCGACGGCAAGCGCTCCGGTCTGGTCGAGGTGGTGCGCATTTTAAAGAACATCGACGATATCGAAACGGTCACGTTCAACGAAAAAGACGTGGTGCGGCATAAGCTGGTGCAGGACATCGTCAAGGCTTACGCGAAATATGACGAACGAAAAAACAGAGAGAAGCGTTCATAAAAAAGGGGTGCAGTGAAAATGATGAAACGGATCAGGGTCAAGGTTGAGATCCATGACGAACAGGCCAAGGTCAAGGTTCCGACCGGGCTGCGTATGCTGGTGCGCCGCAGCTGTACGGCGGTTTTGGTCAACGAGGGGTTTTCCGACCCGGCCGAGGTGACCGTGACGTTTGTGGATGATGAGCGTATCCGGGAATTGAACAGCGAGTTCCGCAAAATCGATTCCTCCACCGATGTGCTGTCGTTCCCGCTGGGCGAAAACGGCGAGTACGACACCGACCCCGAAACCGGCTTCAAAATGCTCGGCGACGTGGTCATTTCACTGGAGCACGCCGTGGCGCAGGCGAAGCTTTATGAACACACGCTCCAGCGTGAGGTGGCGTTCCTGACCGTGCATTCCATGCTGCATCTGCTCGGCTACGACCATGTGAACGGCGGGCTCGAGCGCGTGCGTATGCGCGAAAAAGAGGAAGAGGTGCTCACCAAGCTCGGCCTGCACCGCACCAGCAGTTATTATTTGGGTGAGGATGACGAAATCTGATGAAAGCGTTTCTCAAAGGGTTTGTTTACGCCTTCCGCGGCGTGCTTTACGGGATATTGAGCGAACGGAATATGCGGTTCCACGTTTCGCTGCTCGGGTTCATGATTTTTTTTCTGACCCGGTATGATTTTTTTGAAGTGTCCAAAACGCAGTTTGCCATTCTGATGCTGACGTCGGGCGTTGTGCTGGCGGCGGAATACATCAACACCGCCGTGGAACGCGCGGTCGATCTTGCCGCAAAAGGCGAGCGCAGCGAGCTGGCCCGCACCGCCAAGGATACGGCGGCGGGCGCGGTGCTGATCACGGCGGTTTTTGCCGTGGCAGTCGGCATTCTCATCCTGTTCCAGCCGGCGGCGTTTCACGCGCTGTTTGCCTATTATGCCGCGTCGCCCGTTAAGATCATCGTGTTCGCGCTGGCTTTTATTCTGGCGCTGTTATTCATTTTTGTTCCCCCTTCCCGCTATTTAAAAAATTTCAGGAGATAACGGTATGCAGCAAAAAACGGCCTTTATTGCCATCGTAGGCTGCCCGAACGTGGGCAAATCCTCCATTCTGAACCGTCTGCTCGGCGAGAAAATCGCCATCGTGTCCGATAAGCCGCAGACGACCCGCACCCGCATCATGGGTGTGCTCACCGAAGCGGAGACGCAGCTGGTGTTCACCGACACGCCCGGCTTCCACCGGCCCAAAACCAAGCTCGGCGAAAAAATGATCCGCGCGGTGGATGACAGCATGACCGGTGTGGACGCCTGCCTGCTCGTGGTGGAGCCGAAGGGCGAGCTGCGCCCGGCGGAGGAAGAGCTGATCCAAAAATTCAAAAAGCTCAAAGCGCGCGTGGTGCTCGCCATCAACAAGGTCGACACCGTTGCGAACAAAGAAGAGCTGATGCAGCGCATTCTGCAGTTTTCTCAGCTGTACGATTTCGAGGCGGTCGTGCCTGTGTCCGCCGTCAAGGGCGATAATATGGACGCGCTCAAGCAGGAACTGAAGGCGCTGGCGGAGGAGGGGATCCACTACTTCCCCGAAGACACGCTCACCGACCAGCCGGAACGTGTGCTGGCGGCGGAAATGATCCGCGAAAAGCTGCTGCGCTGCCTTGACAAGGAGATCCCGCACGGCACCGCCGTGAGCATTGAAAAAATGCGTGAGCGCGAGGGAAGCGACATCGTTGATATCGAAGCGATCATCTATTGCGAAAAAGAGAGCCACAAGGGCATTATCATCGGCAAGGGCGGCTCGATGCTCAAGCGCGTTTCCACCCGCGCGCGGGAAGATATGGAGCGGTTTTTTGATTGCCGCGTCAACCTGCAATGCTGGGTCAAGGTGAAGGAGGACTGGCGCAACCGCGAGGGTCTGATCCACAATTTCGGATTGGATTGATAAAGTTTTCCACGCATAAAACGAGTTCCCTGTACGCACGCTAAACGGTGTAAGCAGCGTACAGGGCGTTTTTTGCGGAGGGAAAAGAATGGACGAAAAACAGGCGTGGGAACGCTTCCGGCAGAGCGGGAGCGTGGAAGATTATTTGAAGTATCGGGAGAAAGTGCATGAGGCTGAACACCGAAGGATTGATCATAAGGGAGAGCCAGACGGGTGAAGCGGACCGCATCGTGACCGTGCTCACACGCGATCACGGCGTGGTGCGCGCATTTGTGCGCGGCGCGCGCAGCGTGAAGAGCAAAAAGCTTTCGGCGACCCAGCTGCTCAGCTATGCCCGGCTGTCGCTTTTCATGAATCGGGATGCGTACACCATTGATGAGGCTGAGCCGATCGAGGTGTTTTTCAAGGTGCGCGGCGATATCGTGCGCGTTTCGCTGGCCATGTATTTTTGCGAGCTGCTCGCCGAGCTTGCGCCCGAAGGGGACGATGCGTCCGAGATCCTGTCGCTGGCGCTCAACAGCCTTTATCTGCTCAGCGGCAACCGGCTGCCCACGCAGCAGCTCAAAGCGGTTTTTGAGCTGCGCCTGCTCTGTCTGGCCGGTTATATGCCGAACCTCGTGGCCTGCGCGGGGTGCGAAGCATACAGCGACGAGGTCATGCAGTTCAGCCCCGGCAGCGGTCTGCTCTGGTGCGGCAAATGCGACCCGAAGCAGCCCGCGCGCCCGGTTGAGATCGGCGTGGTCACGGCCATGCGCCACATCTGCTATGCCGAACCCGCCAAGCTGTTTTCCTTCAAGCTTTCGCCCAAGGGGCTGGCGAGTCTGGAGGAGACCGTGCAGAATTATCTGCTCACCCAGACTCAGCGGCGGTATAAATCGCTCGAATTTTATCGTTCTGTTACATAGGGGAAGAACCATGACGAACAAGGAAAGAAAAAATTATGTGATCAACCGCTGTTACGCGGCATATTATGATCAGCTGCCCAAGCCCTTCAAAACCGTTAACGCGCTGCGTTACCCGGGGCTTTGGCTGAGCATTCTGATGAATCCGGAGCTGTTCAAGCTCGAAAACCTGACGCCGGAATGCACCGACGTGCTGGTGACCACCGCGCGCCGGGCGCAGGATGCTTCAGCCTATTACGCCGACTACGAAACCCTTGATTACACGCTCAACGTGTTTTACGAGCTGAACTACGCGCTGGAAAAGCTGCGCTTTGTCGGCGGTGAGATCTTCGCATACGACAAGCTTGTGCCGCTGGTCAAAACGGCGCGCCGCCTGCCGAAAATCAAGCGCATCGAGCTGGTTGCGGCCGGTGAAGAAGTGCCGCAGGGCGAAGCGTTCGACCTGCTGCGCAACCCGGGCATTTATTTGCTGCTCAACAAAAACGGCAGCAAAACCGCCGATTTCCGCGCGGCGCTCGACGCGGCGGAAATCGACTATGACTTGTTTGAGGAAGCAGGGACGTGCGCCTGTCGGAACAGCACACAGACGGTGTTCGTGGAGGGCAAGGTATTCCGCTGCCCGAAGGCGGCGCGCGCTTATGCGCAGGGCGAGGCGGTCAGTGAAACAAACTATGTGGATATCGTTGCCCGCAAGCTGGAGATCCGGCAGCTCCGTCTGGCGCTGTTCGATTTTACCAATTCCGCGCCGCCCGCGCCGTGTGAGGAATGCGACAAGCTTAGCTGATAGCTTATTTCCCGAAAGCAATTTGCTAACCGCTCAAATCAAATGATCCTGACAAAACAACGCCCCGGCAACCGTTTTCGGTGGCCGGGGCGTTATTTTAATTGTAGTTATAGTAGCGCACATAATCCGGCGCGTCGGCTTCGGTCAGATATTTGCGCACCTGCGTACCGTCCTGATATTCAATGCAGCAGTAATAGCCGCTGTCCTGCGTGAAATAGCGCAGGTGCATTCTGGGCAGCAGCTCAGCGATCTGCTTTGGGTCGGTGACGGGGTTGGCGGGGGAAACGTCCTCCGCTTCCAGATATTCCGAGGTGGCGTCGTTGACGATCACCGCGTGCGCATCGAGGGAGAAGGGCGTTTTTTCTTGATATTCGACGCTGCTGCGGTCGATTCTGGCCGGATAAAAGCTGATGCTTTTAATGTTGTCGGCCGGGTGCGCGTCGAACAGACCGATCAGGTCGTTTTCTTCCAGAAAAGCAAGGGTCTGCGTCATATCAACGGTGAGATAAAACACCGGTTCCGACGCGGTGTTCGACGGATTGTAGATGGATTTGAGCGTTTCTTCGCCGCTCGGCGCGCCGTTAACGTCTTTGGCGCGGAACCAAAGCGTGCCCAGAGCCGGCGTTTCGGGGAAGAACCGATGCAGCTTGGTCTGGCGGCTCAGGTCGTCCCGGATCGCCGCTTTCAATTCGGCAAACTGCTGCTCGGTCAGCGAAAGCGGGTGGAACGAATCCGAATCGAGCGCCGCGTTGACGGCGATCACTTCGCCCGACCCGTAATTGAGCGAAGCGATCCGATTTCTGCTGAATACCTTTTGGATGCGTTCAAGGTGCAGATCGCTCTCTGTCATGTTCAGGCACAGGTTCAGCGCCGCCACATCGGCGCGGTCATAATACCGCAAAATGGTCTGCCCGTTGCGCAGCGTATATTTGATCAGCACGCGCGTGTTCAGGTAGCGGTCATCCTCCAGCTTTTCGCTGCCCAGCTGAATGAATTTGCCGTGGATGCTGCGGATCTGTTCAATGTCAGCGGCTGTGGTGTAGCGGCCGAACAGAACCGGCTCCAGACTGAAGCCGTAGGGCGTGTTGAAGCTGTAGGGGGTCACGCTGCTGTTGCCCGATTCATCGGGGAGCGTATTGCAGCTCACGCACGACATTTCGGCGTAGGCGACGGCGTCGGTGTCCGGCAGCCGTGAGGCGTAGCCGAAGCCGCCCGAGACCAGCACCAGAAAAACAGCGGTGACGGATACGATCTGCAGGATCATGAGGGGCGTCTGCGCGATCAGAGCCCGGGCGTTGCGGGTGAAAAGCAGCATGATCAGAACAATGACGAAAAGCATGGCAATGCTGCCGGCGATCATGGCCGCAACGGTGCTTTTCTGAAAAATCAGGAAGGTGAGCATATAGGCGCCGCAGCCGCAGAGAAAGGCGGAAAGCCGGTTGAGCGTTTTGTTGGCGCCCAGAAAACCTGCTGTTTCCATTTTGCGGCGGCGGAAAGCAAACACGGCGATCAGGGCGACGACGGCGGCGATGAGCAGCCACAAAAGTGCGGCGGTGAAATCGGGCGGCACCCAGCTTTGCGCCGATGAACCGAACAGCTCCGCCAGTTTCGGCTTTCCGTCAACGTCGCGGTAGCAGGTCAGATAAGCGGAGGAGCCGGAAAAGGCAAAGGTCAGCGGGTTGAAATTCGTCAGCGTGCCGAGCAGGCCGCCGGTGACCACGGTCAGACCATTGGAATCAATATAGGTCGGCAGCGAATAGGGGCAGCCGTAAAGCAGGACAGCGCTGCACAAAGACAGGCCGCCGAACAGGATCGAGGGCGTGGCAAGAAGCAGCAGGGAAAAAACGAGGCTCTCGATCACCGTGCCCACGCCGCAGGCGACGCACGCGAACAGCGAATAGCAGATCGCCGCGAGGCTGATGTAATTGAGAATGTTGAACAGCAAGGACTTCCACAGCATGGCGTGAAAGCCGAGCAGGACGCCGCTGATCAGCCCGCTGAGCAAAAAAGGCAGGATGACGCCCAGACTAAGCAGCAGCAGCCCCGCAGCATAGCGGGATAAAAACAGGGCGGAGCGCTTGATGCCGAGCGAAGCGTACACGTTGGCGGCGCGCACCGAGAGCATGAAGCGGAACAGCACAACGCCCATGAGCAGGCTGAACAGCACGGTCTGCGCCGTTAGAACGAACGACAACGCGCCGCCCTCGGGGGAAAACACGAACACGTAACTGTCTTCGAGGGCGCCGTTTCGCTGCTCGCCGAGCAGGCGGATCAGGGTGCTGACCGGCAAAAGCAGCAGCATGGAAACGGTGAAGATCGCGGCGTTGACGCTGCCGCTGCGCAGCGCGGAACGGAAGGAGGCGCGAACAACCGACTTACTCTTTGAAAAAGCCCGAGAAGTCATAATCGGTTCCCTCCATTTCTTCGAGGAATATCTCTTCCAGCGTCAGCGGGAACTGCTCCACCAGCAGGGGCTTGAGCGACTGCAGTTTTCTGGTCACGGTGTCCGGGTTTTCCGTGGTGGAAAAGCTGATGATTTTGCCGTCGGATCTGAAGCGCTTGTGGGGAATGCCGTTGAAGTATTCCTCGCTCATTTCCTGTGAGAACACCGCGCGGATCTTGCAGCGGCTGTGGCTCATTTCCTCCACGGAATAATCCAGCGCCAGCGTTTTGCCGTTGATCAGGCCGATGCGGTCGCACAGGTCGCTCAATTCGTGCAGGTTGTGGGAAGAGATGATCACGCTCGTG
>CADBPL010000147.1 GCA_902796535.1 Oscillospiraceae bacterium | reverse complement strand
TCGGCTCTGATCACGTCAAGCACGGCTTTGGCCATGGCCATAAACCCGAGGTCGTTGGGGTGGCAGTTATCCACCGTGGCGCAGTCGCCGCAAAAATCGGCAACGGCGCGGTGCATATTGATCAGATGCACGTTTTTGTCCCCGCGTTTTCTGGCGTTTTCATAGGTGCGTTCAATGATATTCAGCCGCCGCAGATCGTCCTCGCTCGGGTTGGGCTGCGGGCGGCACATCAAAATGACCGGCGTGGTCGGCTGCGCGGCGCGGAAATGCCGGAACATTTTTTCATGGGTTTCGCTCAGGTATTCCGCGGTGGGCGCGTTGTGGTCGTAATCATAAACGAACGCCGACATTTTTAACTGCGCGATATAATCGCTGATCGCATCCTCCGCCTTTGCGCTGCCGGAAAAGCCGAGGTTGATAAAATCAACGTTCGTTTCGCGGCAGACCATGGCCTGATAGGCGTTGCCGGGGCGCGAGGCGCAGCCCCCCTGCGTGATGGAGGAGCCGTAATACACGATCGGGTCAAGGGGCTTGTAGGGCTTGCCCGCGGCGAGCGTGCAGCCGTTTTGCAGCCCGATCTCCAGCGTTTTGACCCCGCTGTAAAGCGGAAAACAAACCGTGTAGCGCCGCAGGCCGCCTTCGCCCACAAACAGCTCGCTTTCATAACCGTCCTCCATCTCATACGGCGGCATGAAGGTGCCGCGGTAGACGGATTTTTCGGTCGTATCCTCATACAGATCGAACCCCGCGCTGCCGCACAGGGTGAAATGCGGCATTTTGCAAATGCTGTGCATCACCGCCCGGACGCCGATCACCGGCGAATCGGTGGCAAAGCGCACGCGCCCGCCCGCCGTGTTGCCGTTGAGGAACGCCACGCCCTCGCTGACCTGCTCGGCCACGGCGCACGGCAGGCGCACGTAACGGCCGTCCTCACGCATCAGGCCGTAAACCTGAAACGGGGCCTGCTCAATATCCAGCCATGCGCGGTCTTTCCCCTGAGGTGCGGTCACGGCAAAGTTGCGGTCAATTTTTTCCATGTTGTTCATCTGAAAAACCTCCCAAACTGATCTGCGAGTATTATACCATAATTTCCGTAAAACCGCATAAATTTTTTGGGAATGCTTGTTATTCTTTTTGCAATTTGCTACAATAGAGCAAATCGGAGAAAGTGAGTGAAATTATGGCGAACTATGACGTGGCCGCAATCATCTGGCCGTCCTACTCGGGCGACGATAAGCGCGCGCACATTTTCTGGCCGGAGGGCTACGGCGAATGGCAGTCGGTCAAGGCCATGCCGAACAAGGGCTACGAGGGCTGCCGCTGGCCGCGCAAGCCGCTGTGGGGCTATGTGAACGAAGCCAACAGCGACGTGATGGAAATGCAGATCAACGCCGCCGTGCGCCACGGCGTGAACACCTTTATTTACGACTGGTACTGGTACGATGACCGCCCGTTCCTTGAAAACTGTTTGAACGACGGCTTTTTGAAGGCGCGCAACAACCGCGAGATGAAATTCTACCTGATGTGGGCGAATCACAGCGCGACTTATCTGTGGGACATTCGCAATTCACACGACGAAAGCACCGTGGTGTGGCACGGCAAGGTGACCGAAAAGATTTTTGACGAGATCTGTGACCGCACCATTGAAAAATATTTTAAGCAGCCGAATTATTATCAGATCGACGGCTGCCCGGTCTACATGATTTTTGACCTGAGCAATTTTTTGCAGAGCTTTCCGAACCTTCAGGCCGCGTGCGAGGGCGTGAAGCGCTTCCGCGCCAAAACGGTCGTCGCCGGGTTCAGGGGGCTGCATTTTCAGCTCGCCTTTTTCAGCGACAGACCCTCCGCCTTCCTCAATGAGGAAACCGGCGAAGCGTACACCTACCGCGAATTGATGGAGCTGATCGGCTTTGACAGCTTCACCAACTATAACTGGGCGTGCGTGCCGATCAACGTCGATCAGGATTACCGGCTGGTCACGGCAGAATATCTGGCGGAGTGCGAAAAATACCACGGCTGGAACACGCCGTTTTATCCGAACATCACCATCGGGTGGGATAACAACATCCGGTTCAAGGAATTCAAGCCCGGCGTCATGCGCAACAACACGCCCGAGGCGTTTGAAGAGGCGTGCGAAAGCATCCGCCGGCTGGCCGACCGCCTGATGGCCGAGGGCAAAATGGCGGCGCCGCTTATCACCGTGAACAGCTGGAACGAGTGGACGGAAACGAGCTATCTGGAGCCGGACGATCTGTACGGCTACGGCTATCTGGAAGCTCTCAAAAAAGTGTTCGGGGCAGCAGAATAAACCGCAAAAGCATTTCATTCCCGATTCCACCCATTTCATTCTTTCGTTACAGCGGTTTTGTAACCTGTGCGTTATAATCAAGGCAACACCTTGCAAGTGAGGCAATACCGCACCGTTCACGCGCGCGGATTGCACAGTGTTGCTTTAAAATATGCAAAAAAGGGCGTGATACAATATGGCAACCTGTCCGAACTGCGGACGAAAGCTGCACCTTTACAACTGGCGGCCGGATTGTCCGGACTGCGGCGTGAACATGATCTATTTCAAATCCAACGAACGCCTGCTGGCCGAAACCGAAGCGGCGGAGATCGCCCACGCCAAAAGCCAGCCGTCGATCGACCGCGC
>CADBPL010000146.1 GCA_902796535.1 Oscillospiraceae bacterium | reverse complement strand
CCGCTCCCGCGAAACGTGAGAAAAGACCCTGAATCATAATCGGAAATGAGTTCAGAACTGGTTGCGTTTCGTTGCCATTTCGATCAGCCTGACGATCACGGGGCTCAGAACGGTTACTGTGGCAAATTCGACCAGAAAGTTCACGCCGATCATCCCGAAAACAATATACTTTATTCCACTCTCAAAGCCCGCTGCCGTGGCCCAGCCGTTGATGGTTGGCATAAAGAAAAGAAGGCAACCGATCACAAAAATGCCGGTGTTGACCAACGGGCAGGCAATGCCGGAAAGAAATACGCGGAGCATCGTCCGCCAGCTCTTTCCCGTTTCGTTTTTTGTGATAAAGTGAAGCGCCTTATAGAGCAGCGCCGACGCAAGCCCCGCCAGCGTCCCTTTGAGAAGCACGGTAAGAACCGTGCCGACAACGCTTACCGCCAAAAACGCAGCGGCATCATTCATCAAGACAATGGCGCTGAAGATGAAACCGAGGAAAGCGCCCGCAAACGGGCCGCAGATCGCGCCGCCGACAATGATCGGAACGAGCGCCAGCGTGATGGAAAACGGGCCGAATCTGATCTGCCCCGAAAAGAACTGAAGCACGATCACGATCGCCGCGAATATTCCGACGAGAACGATTTTCTGAATCTGGTCACTTGTCAGGCGCTTGGTCGGTTTGACCTCTTGCTGTCCGGTTGTTTCTTTTTTCATTGTGTATCCACTCCTGTTGTTTTCACTTTCATTCGCACTTTTCAAAACTGATTCCTTCCTATCTTACACTTCTGCGATCCAGACCAGATCGAAGCTTTCGGCCGGTTCAAGCGACTGAATGCCGCGTTTTTGCGAAACGTCTTCATAACGGATGCGGTCATCATTGACGCCGTACCACGGCTCAATGCACACATAAGGCGCGTTCGGCTTGGCCCAGACGCCCAAAAACGGCGCGTCGCCGAAATCGAACCGCACGGTCCGATCCTTGCAGTGCAGGGTCACAACGGAAGAATTGAGGTCGGAAAAGATCAGCGCGTCTTCCTCAAACAGCCCGGGCGTTAAATAAAGCTTGTTGCCGTCGACCAGATCAACGGAAAATTTGCGCCCGATGATGATGTTTTCTTTGTCGATCTTTTCAACCTCGGCGCCCTCTTCGCTTTCCTCAAACTCAAGATAATCACCGATTTCGCAGTTGAAGCCGGGGTGCGCACCCAGCGAAAAATACATGGTTTTGTCGCCCGTGTTGGAAACGGTATGGGTCACTTTAATCGCCCGGCCCACCAGCTCAAAGCAGACCTCCAGCTCAAAGTCGAACGGGAACATGGCCTTGGTGGTTTCGTTGCTTTTGAGCAAAAACACCGCCCTTGAGCCCTCCACATCCGCCGCTTCAAACAGGGAACGGCGGGCAAAGCCGTGCTTGTTCATCGGGTATTCCGCGCCGTCGTAACGGAACTTGTCGTCATGCAGCTGGCCGATCACCGGGAACAGCACCGGCGCCTGACCGTACCAGACGGCCGGATCGCCCTGCCAGAGGTATTCCACGTCGTTTTCCTTGGTTTTAACCGAATGCAGCTGCGCGCCCATATCGTCGATCTGAGCGGTCAGATACTGATTTTCGATCGTGTACAGCATTATTTTAAGCTTCTCCTTCATGCAGTTTTTGGCGATAGGACTCCACTTCCCAATTGGCGATAAAATCCGCCAGCTCTTCGCTCATCGGCAGTTCGCCGCCGAAGCTTTCGGCATAGGCCGCGATCTTCATGGCGTCATCAAACAGGGCCGCCGCCGTCTGGCTGCCCTTCGCCGTTTCATCAACGGCAAAATAGCCGCAGCCGCTGATGATGATGATTTTCGGCCGGTAGCCGTGTTCCTCCAGACATTTCTGCACAGCGCCGGGCAGGCAGCCGTCGCAAAAGCCGTAGGCCTGATACTGCTTGCAGTAAACGATATGATCGGGGGTGAACGGACGCATCACGCGCTGCGCCGCATCCGGCGTTTCGGCAAATCTGAGCGCTTCCACACTCGGCTCATAGGTAATCACACAGTCCTCACCGTAAATTTTGCGAATGGCGGCAAAGCATTTTTCGGCCTTTTCCCCGTCAAAAGCGCCTGTCGAAAAATCAGGCTCGCGCACAACGGCGGCACGGAAGGAAGCCAGCACCTCATTGAGCAGCTCGCCCAGCCCGTCGACCGTTTCCGACGCAACAAAAACGCCGTGGTTCTGCAGCAGCACGATTTCACAGGGGGAACCGGTTTCGGCTTTGAAACGCGCCAATTCATCCGCACAGATTTTGGAAAGCACATAACCCGGCTTGCACGCGTCCACCCAGATAAACGGGCGCCTGAGCAGCTTTTGCGCCGCCGCCCTGCCCTGCCGGCTGCACGTTAAACCGTTGACCAGCGACGGATGAAGATGCAGCACGTATTTTTGCTCAAACAGGCTGTGCAAAACCGTTTCAACGCTCGGGCGTTTACTGCCCTGACCGGGGAGCCTGGCGTTGTTCAAATCGGCCAGCACGGCCGATTCGCGCGCGTCATCCTCGTTCGGGTATGCTTTTGTCAGCGTTTCGGCCAGCTTTGCGCGATCCATCGCCACAAACCCATCGGGCGTGATGGTGGCCAGCTGCGTGCCGGAGGCTTTGACGTACATGACGTTTCCGTCTTTAGCGGAGGTGTTGCCGCCGCCCGCCAGAACCAATTCCTCGTTGGAGCCGTAGAAATTGGAAAATGCGGTCAATTCATCTAAGATCATTGATTTTCTCCTGTTTCATTGTTATCTGAAATATTATAACACAGTTTTTTCTGTTTTGCAAATCAAAACGTTATTTTGTAACCGTTTCTTTCGCCGGTTCAACAGCAGGCGTCTGCCCGGTGCGGAATAAACCGGTGAAGTTGATCAGGAACAGCACCAGATAAGCCGCCCACATCGGCAGCCCTTCGATCACGCCGTCCTTGCCGATAACAGCAAGCAAAACAAGCATCAGAACCAGAATCGCGCAGAATAAAGCAGTGACGATGATATAGCGAACGTCCTTTTGTCTGGCCTGATGCACCAGAAAGATTACAATGGACGCCGCCATCAGGAAGGCAAACAGCAAAGCGCCCGTCCAATGGGACATACAGCGCAGCGAGTTCAAAATCAGCTCCTCGCCGGCCGACGGTACGTTAATGGTCACAAAAATCGCCGCACAGCCCAGGGAGCCGCAGAGAACGCCCGCCTTGCCGTAATACTGATTGGAACGGTATGCATAGAGCACGTTCGTGAAAACAGAAAGCGTGGCGAACAGACCCCACATTTTGAAATGCCACGGAAACTGCAGGCCGATCATGCTCGCCGTATATTCAAACGGATTGAGAAAAAAGCCGTACCATGTGACAAAAACGCAGCCGAAGATCAGGTTGATCAGGCAAAAAATGCGCAGCCCCCTGCCCGGCTCTTTTGCGCCGAGGAACCACTTGATGTAAACCGGAAACATCAGCAGCGCCGCCGTTGAAAACACAGTCCACAGAACATATACGGTTTTGCTGCCGTTAATGCCGGTCTCTGCGCCCGGATACGTGTCATACTTGAGGAAAAAGGTCATCCAGATAACATAAATCGCAGCCAGAACGATCCATAAAATGTTGAACGGTTTACGGTTAAAAGCTGTTTTTTCCATAAAAGCGCCTCTCTTTCGGCGTTATAATATCATATTGATAAGCTTTTTTCAAGAGAACATTTTTGAAGGTTTCTCAAATTTCATGCAGGCAAAATACGGAAAAGCATTGAATATTTTTAATAATTATGTTATTATACTATGTAAATTATGGGCTATGCTATTTGCAGTGCCATTCCGGTGAGTATACAGAAAGGAAGCCGCCTTCACGGGTTCGGCAGAAAATATGGGCAAACTGATCGTGATCGAAGGGCTGGACGGAAGCGGAAAATCCACCCAGATCGAACAGCTAAAATCAAAACTCGACGCGCTCGGCTGCGCTTACCGGCAGATCAAGCTGCCGGATTATGACGACCCATCGAGCACGCTGGTGCGGATGTATCTGGGCGGCGCGTTCGGCAAAAAAGCGGAAGACGTGGGCGCTTATGCCGCCTCGGCCTTTTTTGCGGTCGACCGCTTCGCCAGCTTCAGGCAGCACTGGGGCGATGATTACCGAAGCGGCAAGCTGATCGTGGCCGACCGCTACACCACCTCCAACGCCTACCATCAGCTTGAAAAGATACCGCAGGCGGAATGGGACGGGTATCTGACCTGGCTGGAAGACTTTGAATACAGTAAGCTCGGCATTCCGAAGCCCGATTTTGTGATCTACCTGGATATGCCTGTTGCGGTTTCACAGCAGCTGATGAAAGAACGCTGCCGCGCCACCAACACCGAGCAGGACGTGCACGAGGCGGACGTTGCCTACCTCAACCGCTGCCGCGCAGCAGCCATGTACGCCGCCGGTAAGCTCGGCTGGCACGTCGTCCCCTGTTCACTCGACGGCAAGCCGCTCCCCGTTGAAACCATCGCAAAACAAATTTTTGAACTGCTGCCGAGGGGGTTTTTGCTTGCTTGATTTTCATGAGATCACCTTGCAGGACAAGCCCCGAGCCGAAGCCATCCTGCGCCAATGCGAATGCCAAAGCTGCGAATACGCGTTCGGCAACGTGTTCATCTGGCGAAAAATCTATCACACGCAGATCAGCCTGAGCGACGATATGCTGGTCATCGCCTTCCAAACGCAGGACGAATCCAGCTTCAGCTGTCCGCAGGGCAGCGGCGATTTTGCCAAAACGATCGAGGAGCTTTCCGCCCTTGCCGGGCAGCGCGGTCACCGGCTCTTCCTTTACGGGTGCTCCGAACAGGAAGCACAGCGGATCGACCGGCTTTTTCCAAACCGCTTTTCCTTTTCCGTTAATGAAGACTTTTTTGAATATATCTACGCCTCCGAAGCGCTTGCCGGCCTTTCCGGTCGAAAATATCACGACAAGCGCAATCACATCGCCGCCTTTGAGCGGAATTACCCGGATTGGACTTTTGAAGAGATCAACCGCAAAAACATCGGTCAATGTGCCGAAATGAACGAGCGTTGGCTTCGGCTGAACGAATATAAAGACGAGGTTCAGCTTTCCGCCGAACACAATGTGCTCAATCTGGCCATGGCGCATTATGACGAGCTGGGCTTTTACGGCGGTCTGATCCGCGCCGGCGGGCGCGTGGTCGCGTTTTCGTTCGGAGAAAGGCTGAATCAAACCACCTTTTGCGCCCACTTTGAAAAGGCCTATGCCGACGTGAGAGGCGCTTATCAGATGATCAACCGCGAAATGGCTCGCCGCCTGCAGGCGGATTATCTTTATATCAACCGGGAAGAAGACGCCGGCGCGCCCGGTCTGCGCCGGGCAAAGCAATCGTATCACCCGGCAATCTGGCTGAAAAAGATCAACGCCATCGAAAAGTGAGGGGTTCGCTTGATCGCATTTGAAAACGAGCGGCAAACCGAAGAGGCCGTCTCGCTGTGGCGGGAAGCTTTTGGCGATGAAGAAGCCTATATCCGCTTTTTTCTCAGCCGCCACGACGGCGCCGCTGCGCTGACCGAAAGCGAAAACGGCGCGCTGATCAGCGCGCTCTACCTGCTGGACGGCGCCATTCAGACGGGTGACGAGGCACACAAAGCGTTTTATCTGTTTGCGGCGGCTACCTTCAAAAAGCACCGCGGGCAGGGATATATGGCGCGGCTGCTGCAAAAAGCCAAGGAATACGCTTTCAATAACGGCGCGCAGTATATCGCGCTGGTGCCCGCCTCCCCCGCCCTGTTCGACTACTATGCGCGCTTTGGCTATCAGACCGCGTTTTACGCCCGCACCGTTCGGGCAGACGCCGCCGCTGCGTTTGATCAGACAACCGACCGTTTTCTGTGGTCCGACGTGCATTTGCGCTATATGAAAGAGGAAGCGAAAACCTTCCATTACCCGATCATTGAAATAAACGGAATGCTGTTCAGCGTTGACGACGACCGGATCAGAATACCCGATCCCCAAAAAGAACACCCCTGCGGCATGTTGCTGCCGCTGACCGAAACGGCAAAAACAAAACTGCCCGACAACGCTTACATCGGGCTGACAATGGAATGAAAGGAACCATACCATGATCTACGTTTTTTTAGCGGAAGGCTTTGAAGAAGTGGAAGCGCTGGCCACAGTCGACGTGCTGCGCCGCGCCGGGCTCGAGGTCGCGACCGTCGGCGTTACCGGCAGCCTCGTGAGCGGTTCTCACAAAATCACAGTGCAGACCGATCTGACGCTGGAGCAGGCCGAAATGAACCGGGACCTGGACGCCGTTGTACTGCCCGGCGGAATGCCCGGCACGACCAATTTGCAGAACAACGCCGAGGTCATGGCGTTTGTGGATTACGCTTATGAAAACGGCCGGCTGGTGTGCGCCATTTGCGCCGCGCCGAGCATTCTCGGCCAAAAGGGTATGCTCCGCGGGCGCAAGGCCTGCTGCTTCCCCGGTTTTGAAGGGCTGCTCGAAGGCGCCGAGGTTTCAGACAAACCCGTTTGCGTTGACGGCAACGTGATCACCGGCCGTTCCTGCGGCGTCGCGCTGGAATTCGGCACCGCCATTGCAAAGGCCTTTATCGGCGAGGATATGGCGCAGAAGCTGTGGGAGTCGCTGTGCCATGAATGACGACATCCGTCCGCTCAAGCAGCAGATCCGCCGGCAGGCGCTGGCAAAGCGCCGATCCATGAAGCGCAGTGAAAAGCAGCAGTTGGATTTCAAAATCGAAAACAGGCTGCTCAACCTGTGGAAGTATCGGGAAAGCCCCTGCCTGCTCATTTACTGTTCCACGGCGCTGGAGGTCGACACCAGACGGCTGATCGAACGCGCCTGGGCAAGCGGCAAAACCGTCGCCCTGCCCCGCTGCAAGCCGGAAACAACCGATATGGACTTTTTTGTGGTTCATGCGTGGGACGATCTGGCGCCGGGCCTGCACGCCATCCCCGAGCCAAAAGAACACTGCCGACCCGTTCCGGGCGACACGGCGAGCGTTTGCATCGTTCCGGCGCTCGCCCTCGACCGTACCGGCTACCGCACCGGCTACGGCAAAGGATATTATGACCGCTTTTTGGCTTCTTACCGCGGCGCCACCATCGGTTTGGTGTATGACTGCTGTATGGAAGAGGAAATACCGCACGGACGATATGACCGCAAAGTAGACATTGTCGTAACGGATAAAGACACGTATTTTTGCAACAACTGACAGGAGTTAAACCATGGACGAAAGCAAAAACAAAAACATCAACCAGGAAAACGATGATTTTGACGCATGGCTTGCGGAGCATGACCACCAACAGGCCGTAGAGAATGAACGGTTCCGCCGTGAAATTCAGCAGGCCAAGCAGGCGGCGATTGCCAGGCAGAATCAGCAGGGGTCGCCGAACAGCGGCGCCGGCGCTGACGGCGGCATTCCGGTCAGCCGCCGTGAAGTCGTGCAAAACTTCCATGTTGACATCGATGAAAACGCGCTGCGTGAACCCAACAAACAGGATGAAATGCCCAAGCGCAAGGATAAGGCGATCTATTTTGCCAATCATCAGCCGCCCGCGCGGCGCAAGCAGCAGGAGATTTCCGAAGAAGAAAAGGAAGAGCAGAAGCGCCTGAATGCAGAACGCAAAAAAGAGCAGCGAAGAGTCAACCGCCTCAAGCGCCTGCTGGCGACCTGCCTTGTCGTTTTGTGCTCCACCCTGCTGTCCGTCTATATCATCTCCTGCATGAACGATGTGCTGGCTCTGGGCCGTGAGGACAAGCTCGTGACGGTTTCCATTGAAAAGGGCGCCGATTCCGAAAAGATCATTGACGCGCTCAGCGGCAAAGGGCTGATCAAGCATCCCTGGTTTTGCAAGCAGTTTACCAATTTCCGCGACTTCAACGAAAAGAAATATCTCAACGGCGTTTACTACCTGACGGCCAATATGGGCGTTGAGGGAATGCTCAACGCCATGCGCGAAAACCAGACGTCGGAAGAAACCATCCGCCTGTATTTCCCGGAGGGCTGGACGATCCAGCAGATGATCGAAAAACTGGATAAAAACAAAGTCTGCCCCAAGGAATATCTCTACACCGCGCTTCGCGAGGTCACGTTTGAAAATTCCTTCATTGAAAATATTCCGAAAGACGGCAGCCGTTACTTTACGCTGGAGGGCTATATGTTCCCCGATACCTATGATTTCTTTGTTTCCGACAAAGAACACGGCATTGGCGAAAACCCAAACAGCGTCATTCGCAAGCTGCTCAAAAACTTTGAGACCAAATGGACGGAGGTCTATGACAAGCAGGCCAAGAAGCTCGGCCTGACGCAGGATCAAATCATCATCATCGCCTCCATCATTCAAAAGGAGGCGGCGAACGCCGAGCAGATGCCCGCCATCTCCTCCGTTATCCACAACCGTCTGAACAACCCCGCCTCTTACCCGACGCTGGGCTGCGATTCCACCAAAAACTACGTTTCCAATTACCTCACGCAGGCCATTGGCGGCGCCGCGGCTTCCGCTTATCTGAGCAGCTACGACACCAACGGCACGCGCTCCGGTCTGCCCGCCGGCCCCATCTGCAACCCCGGCACCGACGCTATCGAGGCCGCGCTGAACCCCAAAGACACCAAATATTTCTACTTCTGCCACAACAACAAGGGCAAAATCTATCTGGCTAAAACCTATGACGAGTTCCAGCGCAACTGGACGCAGGTACTGAGGGATAACGAGGAAAATAAATGATCAGACCTGAATTACTCGCCCCCGCGGGCGACATGGAGCGTTTGAACGCCGCTGTACGCTACGGCGCCGACGCCGTTTATCTTGGCGCAACGCGGCTTGGTATGCGCTCCGCGCCGCAAAACTTTGACGCGGACGCACTGGCGCAGGCCGTCGGCTTTTGTCACCAAAAGGGCGTAAAAGTCTATCTGACAGCCAACGTTCTGGCGCACAACCGCGATCTGGACGGCATTGAAGCCTATTTCCGCACGGCGAGCGACGCCGGTGTGGATGCGTTCATTATTTCCGATTTGGGGCTGTTCACGCTCGCCAGGCGTTACGCGCCGCAGATCGATATCCACATTTCCACCCAGATGGGCGTGACCAACTACGAAGCCGCCAACACGCTTTATGAAATGGGCGCGAAGCGTGTTGTGCTCGCACGCGAGCTTTCGCTCGATGAAATCGCTGCTGTCCGCGCAAAGGTTCCGGCCGGGCTGGAAATCGAATGCTTTGTGCACGGCGCCATGTGCGTTTCCTTTTCCGGACGCTGCCTGCTCTCCAATTATCTGACGGGGCGCGATTCCAACCACGGCGACTGCGCGCAGCCCTGCCGCTGGCAGTATGCCCTCATGGAGCAGACGCGCCCCGGCGAATACTTTCCGGTTTTTGAGGACGAGGGCACGTACATTATGAATTCCAACGACATGTGCCTGATCGAGCACATACCGGAGCTTGTGAACGCCGGGATCACCTCGTTCAAAATCGAGGGGCGCGCCAAGTCCGCCTACTACACCGCCGTTGCCACCAACGCCTACCGCGCTGCGCTCGACGGCTATTTCAAGAACCCGGCCGACGATTACCGGCCGCAGCCGTGGATTCTGGAAGAAATGAACAAGATGAGCAACCGCGGCTACTGCACCGGGTTTTTCTTCGGCGATCCAAAAGAGGATGCGCACATCTTCACCGCCGGCGGCTACAAGCGCGACTGGCGCGTCGTCGCCATGGTGGAACGCTGCGAAAACGGCCGACTGTGGTTGACGCAGCGAAACCGCTTTTTTGAAAACGATGAAATTGAAATTCTTTCTCCGGGCCGGGAGCCGATCCGCCTGACTGCAGCAGATATGAAAAACGACGCCGACGAGAAAATCGACTGTGTACCGCACCCGATGATGCCGTTCAGCATTGCCTTTGACGGCTGCGTGCCCCACGGCTCGCTTGTGCGCATGGCATGCTGATCATTCCAACTGCGTCCGAAGCCGTTCCAACACCCTTTTTTCAATTCTGGATACATACGACCGCGAAATACCGAGCCGCTGCGCAACCTGCTGTTGCGTCAGCGGTTTTCTGTTATATAACCCGTAGCGCAGAATGATGATGTTCCTTTCCCGTTCATCCTCCATCTGTTCAATGAGCGTGTAGAGCGATTTGGCGCGCAGAGAATCGTCGATTTTTTCGGCAATATCCTCCTCTTCAAAGATCACGTCGCTGAGCGTGAGCGGATTGCCCTGAGAATCGGAATCAATCGGCTCGTTCATGGAAATATCCTGCGCCGTTTTACGCTGGGCGCGAAAATACATCAAAATCTCATTTTCGATGCAGCGCGACGCGTAGGTCGCCAGCCGCGTGCCCTTGCTGTAATCGAACGAATTGACCGCCTTGATCAGCCCGATGGTGCCAATGGAGATCAGATCGTCCGCTTCGCCGGACTGCGCATAATACTTTTTGATGATGTGCGCCACAAGGCGCAGATTGTGTTCGACCAGCCGCTTTCTCGCCTCGCTGTCGCCCGCTTTCATTTTTTCAAAGCACTCCCGCTCCTCCTTCGCACTCAACGGCTTCGGAAACGAACCGGCAGACTGCAAATGCAGCGTAAAATAGAGCAAGTTGGAAAGCACGGTATTGAGCAATTCTGTTAACATAACGCCACCCCATTCCTTCGTTGCTACAGTGTATGCGCGGTTTTCCCGGGAATATGAAGGAATAAGGATCAGACAAGGCGTGCGCTGCAAAGGGCACGGGGCTGCCTGAACAAAAAACGCCGCCGGAAAATCCGGCGGCGGCAGATCATGAGTGGGTGGTTTAATAGATCGTGACCTCAGTATAATGTGTTTCAAAAAAGCTGGAAAGAGCGATATATTGCCTTATATTCTGTTGCCGTAGGCAAGCTCCATCATATAAGACAGCGCAACGGCGTCATCGATGGTGTAGGGAATATCGCCGCCGCTGACCAGGGCGTCCATCCACATATCGATCGGCTCGGGCAGACGCTTGGGCAGGTTCGGGAACACCCAGCCGTCGCCGACGTTATAGCACAGCCGGTCAAACACGCCGCCTGCCAGAATGGTGCCCTTATCGCCGACGATCTCCAGTTCAAAGGGGTTATTCTGCGCAACAAAGGCCGTCTCGCTCACGGCAATGGCGCCATTGGGGTAGGTGAAAACTGACACGGCGTTGTCTTCCACGCTGCTGACGCGCACATTGGTGAACGCCGACGCGCAGCTGACCGGGTCGCCCATCAGCCAGTGAATAAAATACATCGAATGCGCGCCCAGATCCATCATTGCGCCGCCGCCGCAGGTTTTGGGGTCGTAAAACGTTTGCGGCAGCCAGCCGGCGACCGTGCCGTTGTGGGCGTTGCGCATGCGCAGGTAGTTCACCTCGCCGATCAGCTTTTCATCCAGCGCGGATTTGATCCACAAAAAATCGCTTCGGCTGCGCCAGGGGTATGAGATGCAGAATTTCACACCGCTTTTCTTCACGGCGTCCGCCACTTCCAGCGCGTCTTTTTTGGTGAAGCAAAGCACCTTTTCGGTGAAAATGTGTTTGCCGGCCTGCGCCGCCCTGGTGATCAGCGCCTTGTGCTGATCCGTCGAGGAACAAACCATCACGGCGTCAACGTCTGCACGGGCCAGCACTTTTTCATAATCCGGCTCATAATCGCAGGCATATTTTTCGGCGGCTTTTCGTCCCGCCGCTTCATCCGGATCCCACAAAACCGTTATTTTACAGTTCGGGTTCGCGGCAACTGCATTGGCATAACCCGAAAAATGAACGTGCCAGGTGCCGATCAAAGCTACGTTTACCATCATAACAATCGCAAAGCGATTCGGATTTTGCACAAACCGAGAGAAAAAGCTCTGGTTGATACCCGAATCGCGCCTCCTTTCCGGTTTTCAAGCTTCTGCTTTTTTCATTTTTTGCTGAACAGCAAAATCATTATAGCAACCGCCGTGCCGCGCTGTCAATTGTTTTCGTGAACTTGCGCAAAAATTCTGCGCACCGCCGCGGCAAAAACCGGGGCGCAATCGGCTGCGCCGGAGCTTCCGTTATCGCACAGGATCACCATGGCATATTGCTTTTGCCGGTGCGTGAAACCGCCCGCAAACCAGGAAACGAGGCGTTCGCTGCCGGAAGAAAAATCGCCGCTTTGCGCCGTTGCCGTTTTGCCCCTGCATGCGGCGCCCGCAACCAGCGCCGCCTGACCGGTTCCCTCCCGCACCGCGACGCCCAGATAATCCGACAGCAGCGCCGCGTTTTCCCGCCGGAGCAGCTTAAACGGCGGCTGTGCCCTGTGCGTCGGCGTAAAAGCGCCGGTTTCATCCACCTCACCCTTAATAAGGTAAGGCGTGCGGTAATTGCCGCCCGAAAACACCGTGGCATAAAGCGAAGCAATCTGCAAAACAGAGGCTGTCAGACTTCCCTGCCCGAACGAAAAGATCGCCTTAGCCGCCGCAGAGGACAAGGCCTGAGCCGTCGGCAGTGTGCCGCCCGCCGAAAGCAGCCCGTCCGACAGCTCCAGCGCGCTGCCGAAACCGAGTGACTGCGCCAGCGTGAGCACTGCTTCCACATCCAGCTGCTGCATCAGATGAATGAAATATCCGTTGCAGGAATAGGCAAGCGCCTGCGGCATATTGACCGAGCCGTGCGCCCTGATACATTTGAACGTTTTATCGCCGATCGCCGCTGCGCCGGTGCAGTGCCACTGCTGCGCCGGGTCGATCCCCTGCTCCAGTGCGGCGGCTGCGATCAAAAGCTTGAACACCGAGCCGACGGGATACGCCGCCAGTGAGCGGTCGAACAAAGGAGAAGTCGGCAGCGTAAGACTTTCCGCCACGTTGGTCGGATCGTAGCGCGGGCGGCTGGCCAGCGCGCAGATCGCGCCGTCGGCGCAATCAAGGATCACGGCTGCGCCGGTTTTCAGCCCGCAAACATCCATTGCGCTTTCCGTTGCCTGCTGGAAGCGCTTATTCAGCGTCAGCACAACGCCGCCGGGCGAATCGTAATGATCGTTGATCGTTTCGATCGCCGCGCCCGCCAGCACGCGGCCTGACGCGTCACAGCCAAACCGAACCTTGAGTTCGCCCCGGTAGCGGTTCAACTGCCCGTCCAGACTCTTTTCCAGCCCGCAAACCCCGTTGCCCGCCTCATCGGTGTATCCGATCAGGTGGCACGCCAAGCCGTCCGGCTCGATCCTTCGGTTCGTTTCCAGCAGCAGGATATCGTCGTGGAGCAGCGTTTTATTGGTTTTCAGAATCAGCGGCTGCCCCGTGGAAAGCGTTGCCTTCGCCTGCGCAAAATCCTCGTCGCCGAGCCGTTCCTTCAGCACGGCCAGCGCGCCCGCCGACGGCTTCACGGCGGCAATGCGCTGCGTTTCACAGCCCACCAGCCGCTCGCCGCTGCAGTCATACAGCAGCCCGCGGCTTTCCGCCGCCGTCATCACCTTGCCGCTGCCCGTGCCGCCCGCTGTTTTCTGCGATGCGCCGAGCAGTATGGTCATCAGCCGCAGCGGAATAACGCCGAAGGCGAGCAGCAGCGCCGTGAACACAATGGCGATCCGTTTCGATAAATCAACTGTCATTTCTTCATTCAATTTTGTCACCTCACTGTTAGTGTGAGCAAAACAAAAAGAAAAAACCGGCGTGAAAAACACACCGGTTCCAAAATCGTTCGCGCTTATTTGGTGATTTTGTTAAACGACTTTTTGCCCTTTTTGATCACGATATAGCCGCCGTTGTCGAACTTGCTTTCGGGGATGTCGTAATCGAAGGTGGTCAGTTTTTCATCGTCCACGCTGACGCCGCCCTGATCGATCAGGCGGCGCGCTTCGCCGTTGGATTTGGCAAGACCAGCCCTGACCATACAGCGCATGATGTTGATCTTGCCGTCAACAAAATCCTCCGCCGAAAGCACGGTGGTGGGCATATGCTCGCTGTCGGCCTTGTTGGTGAACAGCGCGCGGGCGGCGGACTGCGCCTTGTCGGCCTCCTCCTGCCCATGGATGAGCTTGGTGACCTCATAAGCCAGAATTTCCTTGGCCTTGTTGATCTCGCTGCCCTCCCATTTGGCATATTCTTCGATCTGCTCTACGGGAATAAAGGTGAGCATCTTCATGCAGTTGATCACGTCGGCGTCGTCGACGTTGCGCCAGTACTGATAAAATTCATATGGCGAGGTCTTTTCGGGGTCAAGCCACACGGCGCCCTTTTCGGTTTTGCCCATCTTGCGCCCGTCGCTGGT
>CADBPL010000145.1 GCA_902796535.1 Oscillospiraceae bacterium | reverse complement strand
TACTTGGTGTATTAACGAGTATTTTTGTGAAATATGGCGGAAAATACTCCGTCAAGATACATGCCTGCGATTTAATCAGTGGTTACTAAGAATCAACCAACCGGTTTTCCCTGTCCGGCTGCGCCAGGCGCAGCCGGATCTTTTTTTCAGGCCGTGCCGTCCCCGGCGCAGCGCGCCCCCCCTGTCTGACTCTTCTTGGCGTGATGCGGTATTGACTCAACAAAAAACACGAAATCATGAATAATATGGTATGAAAAAGCAAAAAATTTTGCTTTTTACTTGTATCTTTGATAGAAGTAGTATATAATAGGTGCGTTAGTTTCGGCTACAATAATCATTATCGAAAAGGATTGATCGAATGGCTACCAACAAAACAGCGCAGGACTACCGCGAAGAACGCAAGGCGAGATTGGCCAAAAGCGCCAAACAGAACAGCAGAAAATCGCATCGCCGCGTGAGCGGCGGCGGTATGTCGCAAAAAACCAAAAACACCATCACACTCATTATCTGTGCTGCCGCGGCGCTGGCGATCGCTGTTGTCGCCTGCCTTAACCTCGGCGTTTTTGAGCGCTTCAAAACCATCAAGACAGTTGACGGCAAGAGCTATTCCGCCGCTGAGTATGAGTATTACTACAAATCCACTCACTACTACTATTTCAACATGTCTCAGCAATATGACAATTACTACGGTCAGGGCTACGGCGCCATGTACTCCGGCTTCGATTCCAGCAAAGCCCCCGAAGAGCAGGAATACGTCGGCGAGGACTACAAGCTGGATGACGGCACTACCCCGACCTGGAAGCAGTATTTTGAGTATATGGCTCTTTACAACATGCGCCGCTCCATCGTGCTGGCCGACATGGCCAAGAAGGCCGGCTATCAGGCAACGGAAGAAGAGACCTCCGAGGCCGCTTCCATGCTTGACAACCTGCGCGACAACATCAAGGAAAACGCGCAGCAGAACAACGGTCAGGTCGTTTCGCTGGGCAAATACCTGCGCGCCAACTACGGCAAGGGCATGAGCGAAGCAATGTTCCAGAAAATCGTCGACCGTGAAACGCTTGCCAACTCCTACTACAACGAACTGATCAAAAAGACCGGCGAAAGCTACACCGCCGACAAGCTTGAAGAAGAATACAAAAAGGATCCCGCCGCTTACAACAGCGTTGACTTCCGCATCTTCACGATCACAGCCGAAAACGTAGAGGCCGCCGAAGGCGCTACAGCCGAAGAAACGCAGGCCGCTCAGACCAAGGCTGCCGAAGACGCCAAGAAAAAGGCCAACGAAATGTTCGGCAAGATCACCGATGAAGCTTCCTTCAAAACGCTGGCCGCTCAATACGCGAGCAAAGAACAGAAGGACGCCAGCGATTTCAGCAAGGATGAAACCACGCTCACCGCTTACGCGCGCAAAGATACCCTCAGCGGTATGCCCGAAAGCGTTGTCAACTGGCTGTTTGCCGACACCACCAAGGTCGGCGACAAAAAGCTGATTGACGAAAACGGCACCTACTACCTGCTGATGATGATCAAGACCCAATACAAAGACGATACCAACGTGGTCGACGTTCGCCACATCCTTTATCAGTTTGACGAATCCGCGGAAGACGCCGAAAAGGATAAGGCCGAAAAGAAATCGTCCGCCGAGGCTGCTCTGAAGAAGATCAACGAAAGCGCCGACAAGCTGAACACCTTCCTTGAGATTTGCGCCGAAGAAAGCGCCGACACCGGTTCCAACCAGAACGGCGGCCTTTATGAGCACGTGGGCAAGGGCCAGTATGTGAAGTCCTTCGAGGAATGGGCGCTCGATCCTGACCGCAAGGAAGGCGACCTTGGAATCGTTGAGACCGAATACGGCTACCATGTGATGTATTTTGAAAAGGCCTATAACAAGCCCCTCTGGTCGGTCACCATCGCGGACAAACTGGCTGACGAAGAAGTGAAGAACACACTCGACACTGCCTATGAATCCAAGCAGTACGCGGTCGAGGGCGGCGAAAAGAACGCCATGATCAAAAAGCTTAACGCCAAGATCTACGACGAACTGAAATCAACTTATTACGCTAACGCGGCGGAAACCACCGCTGCCGCAACCGCAGCCGCCAATTAAGCGATCCCTGAATGCCCGGTGAAACGGACGCCGAACCCGGCTTTGAGCCATTCTGTTTTGCATCATGCTTATCAAAGCCGCCGGGAATACTGAACGCAGTATTCCCGGCGGCTTTTTTTTGCCTGCGGCAGCGCTTTGCCCTCAAAAGCATGACGGCATCATCAATCCAGAGCAATCAAGAAGAGCCGACAGACCGTTTGATCTGTCGGCTCTGAGATTCTATATATGAGGGATCAATACATCCCGCCGCCCTGTGCGGCTGCCATAGCGGCTGCCTGCGCGGCGTCCGCCTGCGGATCGGGTTTATCGGTCACAAGCGATTCGGTGGTGAGCACCATTGCGGCCACAGAGGAAGCGTTCTGCAGCGCGGAGCGCGTGACCTTGGTCGGGTCAAGGATACCGGCGGCTGCCATATCCACAAACTCTTCCTTCGCAAAGTCAAAGCCGTAGCCGACCTTGCCGCTGGAGCGGATGTCATTGACGATCACGGAGCCTTCCAGCCCTGCGTTCGCAGCGATCTGGCGCACCGGCGCTTCGAGGGCCTTAAGAACGATCCGAACGCCGGTCTTGATGTCGGCGTCGTCATCAGCAAGCAGCTTTTCCACTTCGGGGATAGCGTTGATCAGCGCCACGCCGCCGCCTGCAACACAGCCTTCTTCCACAGCTGCCTTCGTCGCGGCAAGCGCGTCTTCAATGCGCAGCTTCTTTTCCTTCATTTCGGTTTCGGTCGCAGCGCCGACACGGATAACAGCCACGCCGCCTGCCAGCTTGGCAAGACGTTCCTGCAGCTTTTCGCGGTCAAAATCAGACGTGGTGGTCGCGATCTGGGAACGGATCTGAGCCACACGGCTCTTGATCTCGTCCTTATCGCCCGCGCCGTCAACAATGATGGTGTTTTCTTTGGAGATCTTCACCTGACGGGCGCGGCCGAGCTGGGTGATCTGGGTATCCTTCAGTTCCAGACCGAGTTCTTCGGTGATGACTTCGCCGCCTGTGAGGATGGCGATGTCGCGCAGCATTTCCTTGCGGCGGTCGCCGAAGCCGGGCGCCTTGACGCCCACGCACGTGAACGTGCCGCGCAGCTTATTGACAAGGATGGTGGAAAGCGCTTCGCCTTCAATATCCTCCGCAACGATCACGAGCTTTTTGCCTGCGTTGAGGATTTGTTCGAGCAGCGGAAGAATTTCCTGAATGTTGGAAATCTTCTTATCGGTAATGAGAATATAAGCGTCGTCGATGACGGCTTCCATCTTATCGGTGTCGGTAACCATGTAGGGCGAAATGTAGCCGCGGTCAAACTGCATGCCTTCGACAATGTCAGAATCGGTCAGCGCGGTTTTGCTTTCTTCCACGGTGATGACGCCGTCCGCCGTGACCTTTTCCATGGCGTCGGCCACGATCTTGCCGATTTCGGGGTCGGCGGAAGAAATGGTGGCGACCATTTCAATATCGGCGGAGCTGGTCACGGGCTTGGAATTGGCCTTGACCGCCTCGATCGCGGCTTCCACAGCCTTTTTGATGCCGAGCTTGACGACCATGGGGTTCGCGCCCGCGGCCACGTTTTTGAGGCCTTCCTTCACCAGCGCCTGCGCAAGCAGGGTGGCGGTGGTGGTGCCGTCGCCCGCCACGTCGTTGGTCTTGGTGGCAACTTCCTTCACAAGCTGCGCGCCCATGTTTTCAAACGGATCTTCCAGCTCGACTTCCTTGGCGATGGTCACGCCGTCGTTGGTGATGAGAGGCGCGCCGTATTTTTTGTCGAGCACAACGTTGCGGCCCTTGGGGCCGAGGGTGATTTTAACGGTATCAGCGAGCTTGTCGATACCGGCCTGAAGCGCCTTGCGGGCGTCTTCGCCGTAAATGATTTGTTTTGCCATGATTCATTTCCTCCCTTATTCGATCACTGCAAGAATATCGCTCTGGCGAACGATGGTGTACTCTTCTTTGTTGAGCTTCACCTCAGTGCCGGCATATTTGCTGACAATGACTTTTTCGCCGACCTTGATGTACATTTCGACCTTGTTGCCGTCGATGTCGCCGCCGGGGCCAACCGCGACGACCTCAGCAAACTGGGGCTTTTCCTGCGCGGAAGCGGCAAGAATGATGCCGCTCTTGGTGGTT
>CADBPL010000144.1 GCA_902796535.1 Oscillospiraceae bacterium | reverse complement strand
CTGCGTCGGCCAAACCGAAAGCGGCACATATTTTGACCCGTCCCGGGCGGCTGTCCGGTCGCTGGTTCTGGATGGCATGAAAGAGATCTTGCAGCATTATCAGGTGGACGGCATTCACATCGACGACTATTTTTACCCGACCGCCGAGGCGGATTTTGACCGGCAGAGCTATGCGGAAGCGTGCGCGCTGGGGAATGAGCTGCCGCTGGAGGACTGGCGGCGGGAGCAGGTGAATCTGCTGCTGCGCGGCGCTTATGCACTGGTCAAATCGTTTGGCAGCGACAAAATTTTCAGCGTCAGTCCGGCGGGCGACCTTGATAAGAATTACAGCCGGGCCTTTGCCGATGCGGGAACGTGGCTGGCGCAGGGCGGCTATGCCGATTGGGTGATCCCGCAGATCTATTACGGGTTCACGCACGAGACCAAGGCGTTTACGCAGGTGCTGCGCCGGTGGGAAACCCTGCCGCGGCATGAAAGCGTCCGCCTGCTCTGCGGGCTCGCCGCCTATAAACAGGGGGAAGAGGATGAATACGCCGGCGCGGGGCGGCTGGAATGGGCGCAGAGCGACGACGTTCTCGCCCGCCAGATCGCGGCGGTTGCCGCGGATGAACAATGGGGCGGTTACAGCCTGTTTTCCTACAGCCATATCGACTTTAATTGAACGGATCGTTTCATTTTGATAAATTGATTGCTTCCATTCACGAACTTTTCATTGTTATTCAGAGGAAAATGTGTTATAATTACTCGAATAAACATCAGTTTTTTTGCGCCGCGTGTGAAAAGCAACGGAGGCCCTGCGAATCGGCGGGGTATAAAACCAGCGCACCTTCAGCCGCTTCACGGGGCGCGACCCGTCGGCAAACAGCGTTGTTTTCAGAAACAGACTCAGGGGAATGACCGGCAGGCTGAGCAGAAACCAGACGATCGAAAACATCGGGCAGATCTGCCCCAGCACGTGCCCGCCCCGCGCCGAATAATCCCAGATATGCCAGCCGAAGGCGCGGTTGACCACGCAGCCGACGGCAAATTCAAGGCCCGTGACAATGCCGCTGCCCACCAGCCCGCGCAGCGCGACGCTTTGCGTTCTGGCGCGCAGGTTATACTGATACAGCAGCGAAAACGCCAGCCCGCCGGCAAGCGCCATCGTCCAGTGCGTAAAGCCCCGTATCGCCACCTCAAAGCAGCAATACAGCGCGGCGCCGACAAAATAAACATAAGAAAGCTCTCTGATTTTTTTCACAGTATCACCGCTTTTAGCTTGCTCATTTTTTTCGCTGTTCCCGACCGGAACAGGGAAGAGCACGGTGGAAATTTTTGCACAACACAAGGAGTTGGATCACATTGAATCAGCTTTACCGGAATATAAAACGCATGGCGTGCCTTGTTTTGATCGCGGCGCTGTCGGCAGCTCTGTTCGGCTGCGTCAAAGCGCCTGCTGTGGTGCGCCTTCCCGCCGACACGCAGGCGGTTTTGCCGAAGGATACGTTGGCGCGCCTGCATCGCCTTGACGCAGACAATCTGGAAGAGGTCGCGTCGTCCGGGCTGATTTCACTGCTGTTTGATCCCGACACCTGCGCGTTTGCTGTCAAAACCAAGGGCGGCGCGCTGTGGTCGGCCCTGCCCCGGGAGGAGGGGGACGATATGAGCGCGCGGGTCATTGGCGTGAACGTGATCCATAATGATAAGCTCTATGCGCTGAATTCGCAGGATAACGCAGTGGCATTCGGCTCCGTTTCCTACGAAACGAGCGACACCGGCATTCAGGTCAGCTATCTGCTTTCCGACGCGGCCACCCATGTGAGCGACGCGATCAAGGAAAAGGTGAAGGACGCCAAGCCGGCAAGGGACGGGTCGCTGCGCATCCGCGTGACGGCGTCCTATGAAATGAAAGACGGCTGTCTGTATGCGTCTTTGAATTGGGAAAACCTCGGCAAAAGCACCGATATTGTGACGGATATCGGCTTTTTAGAGTATTTCGGCGCACAGAAAAAAGCAAAGAAGGGCGATTTTCTGCTTGTGCCCGACGGCTGCGGCGCCGTGATCGACACGGCCGACGAGGAAGAGGTGGAGCCGATCGACATTGCCGTGTACGGCAACGATTACAACAGCCACGCTGCGCTGACGAGCGTTGTGGCCGCCTTTGGCCAGAAGCAGGGTTCGGAAGCGCTTGCCGCCGTGATCCAGGAGGGCGAGGCTGTGAGCATGATCCGCGCCGCCAAGGCGAGCGAAACGGAGCCGTTCAACCGCATCGGCACCAGCTTTACGATCACGCCTTATGAGGAGGCGGAAACCGAATTGCTTTATGCGCCGCAGGCGGCCTACACCGGCAAAATCACCGTTTGCTACCGGTTTGTGAGCGATAAAAATGCCACGCCGATCGGCATTGCGGGGGTTTGCCGCGAGCTGCTCATTCGTGATTATACGCTTTCCACCCGCACGGTGGAGGAGCAGGAGGATATGCCGGTGCTCATTCAGGTCATCGGCTGGGTCGACCGCGATTATTTTATTCCCGTGCCGAAAAAGCTGACCGATTTTTCGGGCGCGAAGGATCTTCTGACCCGCGTCAAATCCAAGGGCGTCAACAACGCTTTCTTGCGCTGCACCGGTTTTATGAGCGGCGGCACGGACGCGCAAAACGCGGCGCAGGCCAGACCGTCGGCCTTTCTGGGCGGCATGAAGGGGCTGAAGGAGCTCAACGAGTATGCCAACGGCCAGAACTTCTGCGTGTTCACCGATATCAACGTTTCCACGTCCCGCACGAAGAGCGGCGCGATCCGCACGCTTTCCGGCAGCCGCGCCGCGATGGGCACCTACAACAGCCTGATCGAACAGGAGTTTGCCGTCAAAAACCGCACAGATTACGTGATGACGTCGGATCAATACAAAAAAGCGGTTTCCAAAACGCTCAGCCGTTTCCGTTCGCTGGGCGCGACCGGCTATTGCGTGACCGATCTCGGCAACGCGCTTTACGGCGATTATGCGGCCGCCAACCGCCCCGCCGTTTCGGATTCCACGCCTGAGCTGCTGGCGCCGCTTTCGGTGAACAGCCGCGTGATGGTGGTCGGCGGCAACTTCTACAGCCTGAAAAATGCCGACGTTGTCAGCGGGCTGCCGATGCTTTGCGGGCGGGATGAAACGATGAGCTACACCGCCATCCCGTTTGTGCAGAGTATCCTGCACGGCATTGTGGATTATTGCTTTGACGATATCAATCTCCAGATCGATTCCAAAATGTCGCTGCTTCACTGCATTGAATACGGCGCGGTTCCCGGCTACTGCATCACCGACAAGAGCCTGGGCAGCGAAAAATATGACGACCTCTACGGGGCGGATAACCGCCTGAACGAGATCGGGAACGCCTACACGATGGTGTCCGAGCTGTTTGCCGACCTGCGTTCAGCGCATATCACCGACCATTACGAAATTCAAAACGGCGTTTACTGCACCGAATACGAGTCAACAACGAAGATCTACGTCAACTACACCGCCGAGACCGTCAGCATCGGCAACGTCAATGTGGAGCCGATGGGATATTTCCGTGTGAACTGACCGTAAATAATACGCAAAACTATTTACAATGCGCACAATGTATATTAAAATAAATAAATAATGCCGAGCGAAAGGATGATAAAAAATGGAAACGGTATACAAAAGGATCCTGCTCAAGGTCAGCGGCGAGGTGCTCGCCGGCGCGGCCGGTCACGGCATCAACGCCGAAACGACCATGAGCGTTTGCAAAGTGATAAAGGAATGCCTTGCGCTGGGTGTGCAGGTCGGCGTTGTGGTCGGCGGCGGCAACTTCTGGCGCGGCCGCTCGAGCGAGGGAATGGACCGCACCCGCGCCGATCATATCGGTATGCTGGCTACGGTCATGAACGCGCTCGCGCTGGGCGACAGTCTGCGCCAGCTTGGCGTTGACGCCCGCGTGATGTCCTCGGTCGATATCCCCAGCATCTGCGAGCCGTTCAACAAAGACAAGGCAGTCCGCCATCTGGAAAAGGGCAGGGTCGTTGTTTTCGGCGGCGGCACCGGCTGCCCGTTCTTTTCCACCGACACCACCGGCGCGCTGCGCGCGGCGGAAATCGGCGCCGACGTTTTCTTCAAGGCGTCCAACGTTGACGGCGTTTATGACAAAGACCCGAACAAATTTGACGACGCCGTCAAATACGATGTGCTGACCCACACCGAGATCCTGGCCAGGGGCCTGAAGGTGATGGACAGCACGGCCGCTTCCCTTTGCCGCGAAAACGGCATCACCATCCACGTCTTTAACCTTTGCGACCCTGAAAATGTTCTCAGAGCCGTCAAGGGTGAAAAAATCGGAACGATCGTGAAAGAATAAGATAAAAGGAGAATGAACTATGGAAACTGTATTCAACTATGCTGAAGAAAAAATGAGCAAAACCATCATCGCGCTCAAAACTGAGTTTGCCTCCATCCGTGCCGGCCGCGCCAACGCCGCGGTGCTCGACCGCATTCGCGTTGACTATTACGGCACCCCCACGCCCATCAATCAGCTTGCCGCCATTTCGGTTGCGGAAGCGCGCATCCTCTGCATTCAGCCGTGGGACGTCAGCGTTCTGCACGGTATCGAAAAGGCGATTCAGGCATCCGACCTCGGCATCAATCCGCAGAACGACGGCCGCGTCATTCGCCTGAACTTCCCGCCGCTGACCGAAGAAAAGCGCCGCGAGATCGTCAAATCCATCCACGCGCTGGGCGAGGAATCCAAGGTCGCCATCCGCTCCATCCGCCGCGACTGCATCGAAAGGCTGAAAAAAATGGAGAAGGCCTCCGACATCACCGAGGATGATCTGAAGGACGCCGAAAAAGAAATGCAGAACAAAACCGATAAGTATATCAAAGAGATCGACGGCGTCTGCGCCGATAAAGAAAAAGAGATCATGGAGATCTGATTATGGCAAACGAGCTGCCCTTACACATTGGGTTTATCATGGATGGGAACGGCCGCTGGGCGACCCGTCAGGGTCTGAGCCGTTCCGAAGGCCATGTGGCCGGCGCAAACGCGTTCCGCCGCATTTGCGAATACGGCTGCGATCTGGGCATCAAGAGCATGACCTTCTATGCGTTTTCGACTGAAAACTGGAAGCGTCCGCCCGCCGAGGTCGCCGCCATTATGGATATTTTCCGCGACTATCTGCGCGAGGCGGAGGAGCGCAAGCTTGAAAACGCCCAGAAGGGGATGCACATGCATTACATGGGCGGCCGCGACGGCGTGCCGGAGGATATTCTTGACCTGTTCGATACGGCGGAGAATGAATCCATCAACGCCACGCGCACCACGGTGAACATCGCCGTGAATTACGGCGGCCGCGCCGAGATCGTACACAGTGTGCGGAACATCGCCAAACGCGTGCAGGCCGGTGAACTGGCTCCGCACGAAATTGACGAATCGCTCATCAGCGCGGGGCTTTACACGGCCGGCCAGCCGGACCCCGACATCATCGTTCGCCCGAGCGGCGAATACCGGCTGTCGAACTTTATGATCTGGCAGGCGGCGTATTCCGAATTCTGGTACACCGACAAGCTGTGGCCGGATTTTACGGAAGCCGATCTCGACCAAATCATTGCCGATTACGCCAAGCGGAACAGGCGGTTCGGCGGCGTATAACGGAAGGAAACGCTTATGAAAACTCGTGTTATCAGCGGTATTATCGGCGGTTTTGTCGGCATTGCCGCGTTTCTCCTCGCCTTCACGCCGTACCTTGATGTGCTGGTTTTCGGCTGCAGCCTGATGTCGGTTTATGAACTGATGAAGGTATTCGGCGTGAAGAACAAAGTCATGTACGCTTTTTCGCTCACCTTTTCCGCTTTGCTGATCGCGTATGAGGGCTACGGCGAAAGGCTGGGGCTTACGTTCCCGGTCGGCGCCGCGGTCACGGCCTATGTGCTTGCCATGCTGATTCTGATGCTGGCCGATTATGAGCACGTCACCTTTGAGCAGGCCGGGCTTTCCATGGTCGCCTCGTTTCTGCTGCCCTACGCGCTTTCCTGTTTTTTGAAGATTCGCAACCTCAACGATGAATTTTCCGTGATCACCCGCGGCCACTGCCGCTTTTTGATCTGGTTCTGTCTGGCCAGCGCCGTGTTCACCGACACCTTCGCCTATTTCACCGGCGTCAAGCTCGGCAAACACAAGCTCTGCCCGAAGATCAGCCCCAAAAAAACCGTGGAAGGTGCTGTCGGCGGCGTGCTCGGCGCGCTGGTGATCAACCTGATCGCGTTGGCCGTGAGCAACAAATGGCTGTTCCATCACCCCATTCCGATCCCGCTGTGGGCCATGGGCGTTCTTTCCGTGGCCCTTTCCGTGATCAGCATGTTCGGCGATCTGTCTGCCTCCACCATTAAGCGCAACTTCGGCATCAAGGATTTCGGCAACATCATCCCGGGGCACGGCGGCGTGATGGACAGAATGGACAGCATCAGCTTTGTCACCCCGCTCGTCTATTTTATGACCGTGCTGCTGGTGAAAGCGTTTGGTTAAGAAAACTATGAGTGAGAAAGAAAAAAACAAACAACTGATCATTTTAGGCTCCACCGGTTCCATCGGCGTGCAGGCGCTGGACGTGGCAAGGCTTCAGGGCTATGACGTTCTTGCGCTGACGGCTGACCGCAATGTTGAGCGGATGGAGGAGCAGATCCGGCAGTTCAGGCCGCGGTTTGCCGCCATGGCCAACGAAGAAGCGGCGGCCGACCTGAAAGTCCGCGTGGCCGATACGGCCACCGGCGTGCTCGCGGGCAGCGCGGGCGTGAAGGCCTGCGCCGCGCTCAGCGGCGAAGCGACCGTGCTCAACAGCATTGTGGGCATGGCGGGGCTGGAGCCGACGCTTGCCGCCATCGACGCCGGCAGCCGCATTGCGCTGGCCAATAAAGAAACGCTGGTGGCGGGCGGCAGGCTTGTGTTTGAAAAAGCCCGCGCCAACGGGGTTGAGATTCTGCCGGTCGACAGTGAGCATTCCGCCATTTTTCAGGCGCTGCAGGGCATGAACGAAAAAAAGGAGCTCAAGCGCCTGATCCTGACCGCTTCGGGCGGGCCGTTCTTTGGCAAAACCAAAGCAGAATTGCAGTCGGTCACGCTCGCGCAGGCGCTCAGGCACCCGAACTGGAGCATGGGCGCCAAAATCACGGTCGATTCCGCCACCATGATGAACAAGGGGCTGGAGCTGATCGAGGCGGTGTGGCTGTTCGATATGCCGCCCGAAAAGGTGGATATCTTAGTCCATCGGCAGAGCATCGTTCATTCCCTGATCGAATATGTTGACAATTCCGTGATCGCGCAGCTCGGCGTGCCCGATATGCGCATCCCGATCCAATACGCCTTAACGTATCCGCAGCGGTTTCCGTCGCCGGTCGAGCAGCTTCGTTTGGAAAAATGGAAGACGCTCACCTTTGACGAGCCGGATTATGAGACCTTTGCCTGCATCAACCTTTGCCGCAGGGCGATCGGTCTGGGCGGCCTTTATCCGGCGGCGGCGAATTCCGCCAACGAAATGGCCAACGAGCTGTTCCGCGGCGGCAAGATCGGCTTTTTGGATATTCCCCGTCTGGTGTCGCTGGCGCTGGATGCGGCGGAAAGCAAAGAAGACTATTGCCTGGCGGATGTTTTGGCAACCGACCAATGGGCGCGCGAATTTGTGCGCGCGCATATTGCTTGAGGTCACCTCAAAAAATTCTCGTGCGTTCATCTTGCTTGATCTTTTTTCGCCATATTTCACAAAAATGCTCGTCAATACACCAAGTATTAACTCCGCTTTTTGCTTCATCTGACGAAAAAATCTCTTCGCAATCTGAACGCGTCGAATACTTAGAGGTTCCCAATTGATTGAACTGTAAGGAAGGAGAGAGTCCATGGCGACTGTCGCCGCAATATGGGGAAAAGCGTGGCCGATCCTGCTGGCCATACTCTTCTTCGGTTTTATTATCCTTTCCCATGAGCTGGGGCATTTCACGGTTGCCCGCCTGTTCAAGGTGCGCATCAATGAGTTTTCCATCGGCATGGGCCCCGCGCTTTTGAAAAAGAAACGAAAAGAAACGCTCTATTCGCTGCGGCTGCTCCCCATTGGCGGCTACGTCAAAATGGAGGGCGAGGACGAAGCGAGTGAGGACGAAGGAGCATTTTGCAATAAAAAGGTCTGGCAGCGCTTTTTGATCGTGCTGGCCGGCGCCGTGATCAATATTCTGCTCGGTGTGCTGCTGCTGGGCATCATCATCGCCTGCCAGGATCTGGTCGGCACCACCACCATTCACAGCTTTCACGAGAAATCCCTGCTGCAGCAGAGCGAACTGAAGCCCGGCGACAAGCTGGTGAAAATCGACGGTCACCGCGTGTTTTCCGATATGGACATTTCCTTTTTGCTCGCGCGTGACGAGGATTCGGTGCTTGACCTTCAGGTCAGGCGCGGCGACAAAAAGCTCGAACTGAAAAACGTCGCCTTCACCACGACGAAAACGGCGGACGGCAAGACTCAGCTGGTCTACGATCTGATCATTCTCGGCCGGGAAAAGAATATTCTTAACGTAACGGCAAACGCTTTCAAAGAGACGGCCTCCGTGGTGCGGCTGGTCTGGCTGAGTCTGCTCGATCTGGTGACGGGCAAATACAGCTTCCGCGAGATCTCCGGCCCCATCGGCACGGTGGGCTATATCGCGCAGGCTGCGGAGGAATCGACCTCCTCCGCCAACTATGCCTTTTTGTTCAACATCATGGCGTTTATCACCATCAACATCGGCGTGTTTAACCTGCTGCCCCTGCCCGCGTTGGACGGCGGCCGCCTGTTTTTCATGGGGATCGAAATGGTATTCCGCAAGCCTGTTCCCGCCAAATACGAAAATCTGGTTCATGCCGTCGGGCTGATCCTGCTGTTGATTTTTATGGCGGTCGTCTCCTTCAGCGACATTTATAAACTGATTGTGAAATAGAGAATTATGGAACGAAGAAAAGCAAGAAGAATCCAAATCGGAAAAATCGCCATCGGCGGCAGCGAGCCCATCGCGGTGCAGTCCATGCTTAACCGCCGTTCGGATGATATACAGGGCAGCGTTGCGCAGGCGGAGCAGTTGGAACAGGCCGGCTGCGATCTCATCCGCGCCGCCGTGCCCGACCATGAGGCCGTGCGGCTCATCGACGCGCTCAAAACCGCGGTCAGCGTGCCCATCGTTGCCGATATCCACTTTGATTACCGGCTGGCGCTGGAGTGTGTCGCGGCAGGGGTCGACAAAATTCGCATCAACCCCGGCAACATCGGCTCCAAAGACCGTGTCAAAGCCGTGGCCGACGCCTGCGCCAACGCAGGGGTGCCGATCCGCATCGGCGTCAATTCCGGCTCGGTCGAAAAACAACTGCTCGAAAAATACGGCGGGCCGACGCCGCAGGCCATGGCGGAAAGCGCCATGAACCACGTGCGCCTGCTCGAAGAAAATGATTTTGACAATATCGTGATCTCCATCAAATCCTCCGGTGTGCAGAACACCGTTCAGGCCTATGAAACGGTTGCGCAGATGTGTGATTATCCGCTTCATCTGGGCGTGACGGAGGCCGGTACCAGGCACATGGGGCTGATCAAATCCGCCGTAGGCATCGGTTCGCTGCTCGCGCACGGCATTGGCGACACCATCCGCGTTTCGCTCACGGATGAGCCTGTGGAGGAGGTTCGGGCGGGAATCGATATTCTCAAAGCCCTGAACCTGAAAAAAGACTGTGTTGAGATCGTGTCCTGCCCGACCTGCGGCAGAACGCGCATTGATATGATCCCCATCGCCGAACAGGTGACGCAGCGGCTGCAAAACTGCCGCAAGCCCCTCAGGGTTGCGGTCATGGGCTGCGCCGTGAACGGGCCGGGCGAAGCGCGCGAGGCCGATATCGGCATCGCCGGGGGCGACGGCTGCGGCGTGCTGTTCAAAAAAGGCGAGATCATCCGCAAGGTCAGGGAAGAAGATCTGGTGGAGGAACTGCTCAAAGAGATCGAGCAGATGTAAGCGGGGAGCGAGAGATTTTACAGAAAGGAAGAGTCCGGTCAACGGCGGCGCGTTTTGCGGCTGTCAATAAGGCTGTACGGCGAAGAATATGAACGGCGAACAGTTTTTTGATTTGCTCACGCCCATCATCGGCGCTGAGATCACAAATGAATACCGCACCGCCGCGCACGTCGAAATGGCCGTTGACGACACTTCGCGTGACATGACGGTGAAGGCCCTGTTCCGCGGGGAGCCAAAGCCCGGGTTCGATACCTCCGTCTTGGAGGAGCAGCTCAAAAAAGCGCTGCGGCTCAACCACGTGTCCTGCACAGTCACCTTTGTTCCGGCGGAAAAGCAGGCCGCGGAGGAGCCGGCAGAGGAGCCGGCCGCCGATCTGTCCGCAGTCGGGATCGACGCGCTTCAGGTGACGGCTCAGCTCAAAAAGCGTGTTCCGCTGGTCAACGGCTTTATGAACGGCGCCCAGTTAAAAACCGACGGCGGCGTTTGCCGCTTTCTGGTGTCAAAGGCCGGCGCGGCCATTCTGAAGCCCCTCGGCGTTGAAAAGGAGCTTGCCGCTGTTTTACAGGAGCTTTACGGGCTGAGCGTTCCGGTCGTGCTGGAAGAAAGCGAAGAGCAAAGCGACGTCGATATCCGCGAAATGCAGCGCCAAATGGACGAGAGCAAGGCGCAGCAGGACAAGCCGGAACCGAAAAAAGAGCTGGAGCGCAGCTTTGACGATTTGCCGATCTGCGTGAAATATTCCAAAATGCTTTACGGGGAGCGGCTGCCGGCCAGGCATCCGACGCCGATTGCCGAGCTGAGTCAGGACAGCGGCTCGGTGCTGGTCTGGGGCGATATTTTCTCGCTGGATGTGCGCACCACGCGCGACAACCGCAACCGCATCATCACCTTCAACCTTTTTGATGAGAGCAGCTCGTATTCCGCCAAAATTTTCGGCACGAACGAAACGACGGAATATCTGGTGCAAAAACTGAAAGACGGCATGACGGTTCTGCTCCGGGGCGTCGTGCTCTACGATAAATACGCGCACGAAAACGTGCTGGACGTCAAAGCGCTGGCCGCCATCGACAAGCTCACCAAAACCGACGATGCGCCCGAAAAGCGCGTGGAGCTGCACCTTCATACCCGTATGTCCGCCATGGACGGCATGACGGACGTGAAGGATCTGGTCAAGCGCGCCGTAAAATGGGGGCACAAGGCCATCGCCATCACCGACCACGGCGTGGTGCAGGCGTTCCCCGACGCGGTCAAGGCGGCGAAGGGCAGCGACATCAAGCTGCTGTTCGGCATGGAGGGCTACCTGGTCAACGATGTTGACGGCGACGGCGCGGGGAAGGACCCCAAAAAGCTGCCGTCCTACCACGTGATCCTGATCGCCAAAAACAACGTCGGCCTCAAAAACCTTTATAAATTGATCACCAAATCCAATCTGGATTATTTCTATAAAAAGCCCCGCATCCCCAAAAGCGAACTGATCGCCTTGCGGGAAGGGCTCATCATCGGCAGCGCGTGCGAGGCGGGCGAGGTGTTCCGCACCATGCTCAACGGCACGGATGAAGCGCTGATGAACATTGCGTCGTTTTACGATTATATCGAGATTCAGCCGATTGGGAACAACCGCTTTTTGCTGGAATCCGAGGAATATCCGCAGATCGTCAGCCGCGCGGATCTGGAAAACCTGAACAAAAAGCTGGTGCACTTGGCCGACAGGCTGCACAAGCCGGTCGTGGCCACGTGCGACGTTCACTTTATCGACCCGGAGGACGCGAAGTTCCGCGCCATTCTTATGGCGGGGCAGGGGTTTAAAGACGCCGATAATCAGGCGCCGCTGTTCTTTCGCAACACGGAGGAAATGCTGGCGGAATTCCAATATCTCGGGGAAGAGACCGCCAAAGAAGTGGTCGTTACCAACCCCGGCCTGATCGCCGACTGTGTCGATCGCCTCATCCCGATCCCCAACGGCAACTATCCGCCGAGCATTCCCGGCTCGGAAGAGGAACTGACCCGCCTTTGCTGGGACAGGGCCAAAGAGATGTTCGGCGACCCCGTGCCCGAATATGTGGCCAAACGGCTGGAAAAAGAACTCAACTCCATCATCAAAAACGGGTTCGCCGTGCTTTATATGATCGCGCAGAAGCTCGTCAAAAACTCAATGGATCACGGCTACTACGTCGGCTCCCGGGGTTCGGTCGGCTCCTCCTTTGTCGCCTCCATGGCCGGCATTTCCGAGGTCATGCCGCTGGCGCCGTTCTACCTGTGCAAAAACTGCAAGCACAGTGAGTTTTTCCTCAACGGCGAGGTCGGCTCCGGCTTTGACCTGCCGCCCAAAAACTGCCCG
>CADBPL010000143.1 GCA_902796535.1 Oscillospiraceae bacterium | reverse complement strand
GGAATCCATAAACCCGGCAATGGGGCCGTGCCCGCCGTATTCCGGCGCGATGGCGTTGGTGATCGCGGTCACCTTGCCCACACCCTGTGTCTGCGCCCTGGTGGGGCGCGTCATGCGGGTCCAGGAGCCGTCCTTTCCGGCGTAGAAGCAGCAGCCGGTCTCCTCGTCGCAGGCGGCAACGGTTTTTCCGGCCTCATCCGTTTTGTTGGTCATGGCAAGCATGCCCGTGCAGTATGGATGCAGCCCGAAGGTGTCGATAGCTGCGCGGATGGCGCCGGTGCAGGAGGCGGAGCAGACCCAGACGTCGATGCCGTTATCCTCGAGCGCCTGCCAAAGCTCCCGGATGTTTTCCGTGACCTGAATGCCCGACGTCCACTCATAGCTGACAACGCCGGTTTTGGAGGGCAGGTTTTCCGGGCTTGTCCACGTGACGGCGGAGCTGTCAACGTCTTTATATTCGGCAAAGCCCTTGAGCGCAAGGTCGTAGATCTCGTCCTCCGTCATGCCGGTGAACCAGTAGGTGACCCACGGATAAGCCACGGCGGCGGACTGCGCATCGTAAACGAGCGAATACAGCGCGCGCAGCTTGGTCGCAAATTCCTGCCACTGGGGGTCGGCCTGCAATTTTTCCTGCCTGTCGGCGGGAACGCCCTGCGCCGTGAAGGGGCCCCACGTCTGCCACAGCGCGGCGTAGGCGGCGCAGATGTCGTCGACCCAGTCGTTGAGCGAGCCCTTGCCGTAGCCGAGGTCGGTCAGGTCCTTGTCCGGCTCGTTGAGGTCGGTCAGCAGCACGGTTTTCAGCTCCTCCGGCGCAATGGCAAAGGCCATCACGCGCAGCTGATAGATGGAGAGCTGCTCTTCCACGTCAAAAATGGAGGACGTGTTGTCAAAATCAAACACCGCATAGGGCGTTTCGGCGGGCGTTTTGCTGTCAACGCCGTAGGCGGCCAGCAGGTCGTTGAGCGCCGTTTTCACATCGTCCGCCCAATCGTCGCGCTTCAGGCGCAGGTGCGTGCTGTTCGGTTTGTCGGTTTTTTCATCGGCCGGCGCGGGCTTTTCCGCCTTGCCGCAGGCGCAGGTGCAAAGCAGGCACGCGGCCAGCACAACAGATAAGGCGGCTTTGAATTTACGTTTCATGGTGATCCTCCCCGGTATAAGTCAATACCGCAATTTGTGCGGAAAAATCAGGCTGCCGCGTCCGCTTGGGCGGCGGTCGCAGCGACGCTGTGATAGCCTCGGTAATTTTTCAGATGGCCAAAGGCAAGGCCCAGCGGATTGTTCGGATCGTCAGCCGCCGTTGCGCGCGCAAACGTGTTCAGAAAATCCGCCGTGGTCAGCGAATGCCCGACAGCGTATTGAAGCAGCGCGTCGTTGTCTTCGTTGGCGAACAGCCGGGCTTGCGTTTCGCCAAGCCGGATCGTTTCGTTGGAGGGGCGCATGGTTCTCAGCCCGTTTTCGTCGCGTCCCTGCAAAACGTAATAGGTGTCTCCGGCGGCGTTGGCCGCGGCCAGATCATAGCCCAGCGTCTGCTGCTGATACACGGCAAGCACCGCGACGAGCCCCGCGCCTTCGGTGATTTTGCGGTTGGCGCGGTTATAGCAGATGACGAACTTCATCGAATCAAACTCCGTGCAGAAGTTGAAGTCGCCGCTGGAATCCATAAAGCCCGCAAGCGGCCCGCAGCCGTAGCGGGGCACGAGCGCGTTCTCAATGGCCGTCACCTTGCCCTCCAGCCCCGGCATGGCGCGGATGGCAAGCTCGGTGGGCTGCCAGTTCCCGTTGCCGCGGTTGTCGCGGGCATAGCCGGTTTCATAATCGTAAGACGGCGCGTAGACGCCGTTTTTCAGCGTCTGCGTCATGGCGATCACGCCCGTGACGTATTCGCTCAGCCCAAAGGCGTCCACCGCGGCGCAAACGCCGTCAAGATGGGACGCCGAGCAGATCCAAACGTCGATCCCGCCGTCGTGGAACGCTTTGAACATATCCTTGACGTCCTGCGTGACGGAGACGCCCCGCTGGAACGGCGCGCATTCGATCACGCCCAGCCGCGACTCGATCTGAGCGGGCGACTTCCATTCGACCGATTGCGTTTCCACCTTTTCGTTTTCGCTGCAGGAGCGGTAAAACAGCGCGTAGACCTCCTCCGGCTTCATGCCGGAGAACCAATAAAGGATCCACACATAGTTGACCTCCTCCGGCGTCGTGTCCTCCACGTGGAACAGGAAGGCGCGCATCTTGGCGGCAAACTCCATCCACCACGCGTCCTCCTGCATGGTTTTCCTTGTTTCGTCGTCCACTCCGGCGGGCGTGAACGGGCCGTACTTCTCCCACAGATGAGAATACGCCGCCGTGATGTCGGCGATCCAGTCCGCGTTTTGATCGGCGTTCAGATCCAGCCCGGAGGCGAGCGCGGTTTTGAGCGCTTCGACGTCCATGGCAAACGCCATGCGTTCAAGCTGGCAGGCGATCGTCTGATAGGTGATGTCAAAAACAGACGTGGTGTTGTCAAAATCGCTGACCACATAGGCGTTGCCCCGGTAGCCGGCGCTGTCTTTTCCGTACATGGCAACAAAGTCAGCAACAGCCTTCCGGGTCTGTTCGGAAAAGCCGGCCGCTTTTTGTTCGTCTGCCGCGCTGGTTTCGCCCGGCTGTTCGGTTGTTTTCTTTTCGCCGCAGGCGGCCAGCGACAAAAGCAGGGCGAACGCAAGCAGGAGTGAAGTCAGTTTTTTCATGCTTTTTTCCTCCGTGTGAAAGGGTCTTTTATTTCACGAACAGATCGTTCAGATCTTTATCCTTGTTCAGAATGTTCAGGTCAATGTATTTTTCGCCGCCGGTATAGCCTTCCAGCTCCCCGCGGTTGAGATACTGCCAGATATACCAGTCGCCCCTGTAATTCCACTTCAGCGGCGTGTACAGGCTGGACATCCAGATCTTGTAATCCGCAAACGAATCCGCCAGATATTTTTTATAAAGATCACAGTGCGTATAGATCATGGGCTTCACGCCGTACTGCGCCTCCAGCGCGTTCAAAAAATCGGTCAGCTCCCGCACGACGGCTTCTTTGGCGGGCGGGTTTTTTTCCTTGTCGCCGTAGTATTCCACGTCGACCACCGGCAGCAGCCTTCCGGTGAGGTCGCCGCCGACCATGCTGATGTAGTTTTCGGCCTGCGTTTTGCCGGGGGTGTCGTAGGAGAAGAAGTGGTAAGCGCCGGCCGGCAGCCCCGCCTCCTGCGCGTTTTTCCAGTTTTCCCGGAACCTTTTATCCTGATGCGAGCTGCCTTCGGATGCTTTGATAAAAATGAACGCGACGTTCTGCTCTTTGAGCTTTGCCATATCGACGTCTGCCTGATAAGCGGAAATGTCAACGCCGATGGTGCTGCCGTTTTCGTTCACGAACCATTTGTTGAGGAAGATGACCTTTTTTTTGGCAAGGCCGAAAACCGTCAGGAAGATCAGCGCCAGCACCAGCACAACAAGAATGACCGCTTTGAGAAGGATAGGCTTTTTTTTCATTACACAGAAGCTCCTTTGCCGTGGTTCAATGACAGTTGTTTTACCGTTTAGAAAGGATTTTGACGGCGCGGCAGGAGAAAACCGGGGCGCCGAAGCGCCCTCATTATACCGCGCAAAGCAGGTTCCGTCAATGCGTAACGGGGCGATTTCATTAAATTTTACAATTGTTGCCATATGGTAATGAAACGGAAAAAATTTGTGTTAAAATGGTGACGATAGTGGGAAAAAGGGCGACTGTGTAAAAAACCGGAAAGGAGAAACGATTCGGGCACAGGGGCGAGAGGGCGTCTCTCGCTTTGTGCGCAGGAGGGAATCGCACGGCGTTTATTATGGAATTAACGGTTCTTGATTTTTTGCGGTTTGATTTTCCGTCGATCCTGCTGGTGAGCGGCCTGCTCGTGCTGATGATCTCCAACCGGAAGAACAAGCTGCCCGCGGCGATCACGCTGCATATCATGGCGGTGATCATGATTTTGTCGCTGTTTGTGGAATTCATCTGCGCCTGGGCGGAAAAAGACCCGTCGCTGGCCGACGTCCGATACTGGACGACGATCCTGAAATACATCATTTCGCCGACGGTGCTGATGATGCAGATCATGGTGCTCGTCGAAAACAAGGTGCTGCGCTGGCTGCTGGTGATCCCGAACCTGATCAGCATGGTCGCCGTCACCATCGGCCCGTCCTTAACGGGGCTCACCGTGCTGTCGTTCAGCGAGGAATATTATTTTGTGGAAGGGCCGCTGCGCGCGTTCCCGTTCGTTGTGGCTCTTTTCTACCTGCTGGTGCTGGTCATTGCCTCGCTGCGGTTTTTCTACGACGTGACGCTGGGGCACAACTCCATTGTGATGTATCTGGCGGCGTCGACCGTGATCGCCTGCCTGCTGGAATATTTCGGCATCGTCAGCGGGGTCGTCAAATATGTTCAGCTCATTGATATTTATCTCTATTATTTCTTCCTCAACTTTGTCTATCAGACGAGGATGCGCGAGGAAAGCTTCAAAAAAGAACTCGCCCTGACGCAAAAGGAGCTGGAGCTGTCCAACACCAATGTGCGGCTGCTGCAAAACCAGATCTCGCCCCACTTCATCTATAACGCGCTTTTCATCATCAAGGCGCTGATCTGGACGGATCAGAAGCGCGCGTCCGACGCGGTGGACGATTTTTCGCTGTATATCCGGCGCAACATCGAGGCCATGCGCTCCAACGAGCTGATCCGCTTCAGCGAGGAGCTGAAGCACATCAAGGCGTTCCTCAACATTGAAAACGTCGACGATGAAACGGGGCTGAAGGTGGAATACCGCACCGAGGAGCTTGACTTTTTCCTGCCGCCGCTGACCGTTGAGCCGCTGGTTGAAAACGCGCTCATTCACGGCATCGGCACGCTCGAAAGCGGCGGAGTGATCACCGTTTCGTCAAGAGCGAACGAGGGCGAATACATTATTTGCGTGGAAGACAACGGCGTGGGCTTTGACGCCAAAAACACCGCGTTCGGCGTCGGGCTGGAAAACGCAAAAACGCGGCTGCAGCAGCAATGCGGCGGCAGCCTGGAGATCACCAGCCGGCCGGGCTGCACCCGGGCGACGGTGCGGATCCCGAAACAAAACAAAACCAAAGAGAACGGGGGGAACGGCGGAACATGAACATCATAATTCTTGACAACCACAAGCTGATCATCGCAGAGCTGCGGCGGCAGGTGGAGGCGATCATGCCCGACGCCGTTTGCGTTTGCTTCACCAGGCAGCGCGAGGCGATCGAATATGTCAGAAGCCACCGTGTGGCCATTGCGCTGCTGGATGTGGATATGCCCGGCATGAGCGGAATCGAAGCGGCGGAGCAGATGTGCCGCATCAACCCCCGGCTGAACGTCGTTTTTGTGACCGGCTACCCGGAATACGCGCTGCAGGCGTTCACCGTGCCCGTGAGCGATTTCATCGTCAAGCCCGTGTCGGAAGAGG
>CADBPL010000142.1 GCA_902796535.1 Oscillospiraceae bacterium | reverse complement strand
TCGGGCTTGTGCAGCGGGGTGGCCAGACCGCTGGTGATCTGCTTGCGCCAGTTGGCACGGGTGGCCTTGTTGAAGGTGAAGACCGTGACGAAGTAGCAGTAGCAGTTCTGGTTGCTGGAGCTGTTGTACGCCTTGCGGAAATACCACATATCCGCAGCCGATGCCGGCAGCGAGGTGGCGGTGAAGGTGCCGTAAGCGGTGCCGGCGCCCGTCATGGTGAACGGATCGTTCGATGTGCCCGACTTTTTCGCCCACGTCATGGCGCCGGTCACGCTGCTGGGTGCGGTACTGTTGCCGGAGCCGTTGGGATAGAAGCCGTTGCGGTAATAGGTGGAACCCAGCTGGCTCTGTGTGGTGGTGTAGTAGCGGTAGGTATAGGTCTGCTGGAAACTGTCGTTGTGGCCGGTGTGTTCATCCCAGAAAGCACTGCCGCTGTAGTGCGTGAAGGTGTTTTCACCGGTGATGCCGGACGTGTTGGTGAACGCGTCGGAATAATAGAAGTTGATGACCAGGAAGTCCTTATGCTGCGGGTTGGAGGCGTAGTTCAGGTCATCCTTGGTGCTGTCGTTGGTGTTGGAGGCCGCTGCCATACCGCAGCGATCCTCAAACCAGCTTGCGATCGTGGACTGGGTACTCTGCCAGTAGCTGGAACCGCCGTAAGCCGAGGTCTTTTCAAAGTTGTGCAGGCCAAGCACGCCGCCGTCGGCGGTATAAGCATTGTCAGCGATCGACGTATCGGCCCAGCGGGCAATCGCGACGGAACGTCTGTCGTATTCGAACTTACGGTCAGCGGATCTCGTTACGGTCGCGGCGCCGTGTTCGTTGCTGATGGTCGACGCGGTGAAGCCGTAGCCGGAGGAAGAGTCGGCGTAGTTGTTGAAATTGTTGTAAACGTAGCCGTTCTGATAGAAGGAAATGATAGCGCCGGCGCCGCGCTGCGCCAGCACGGAGCTGACGTCGAAACGGTCTCTGAAGCGGAAACCGGTCCAGTTGTCGCCGCTGCTCGTGCCGTTGTAAGAGTCGAAATACCATTCACCCACGGTGAACGGACGCTCACGCACGTAGCTGGCGGCGTAAGCGATGTAATGCTTGGTTCTGCTGTTTTTGTCGGGGGCGTCATATTCCACACGGTAGCGCACGACGCCTTCGTGGTTGCTCAGCGAAGCTTTTTTGCCGCTGGGGAAGGAGCCGGAGCCGTTGCTCAGCGAAATTTCATACTCATTGGTGTCGCTGGCGTTGACCACGTAAAGCTTGAGGTTATTGACGGTGCCGGTGGTGGTGATGCTGATGGAGGTGTCGTAAGCCGGGTCGGCAGTGTTGCCCAGACCGTCGGAGCCGGAGGCGACAAGGATGTCGGCCAAGCCGGTTTCGGAGCCCGCCTGCTTGGTGTAAAGAATGGGCGGCACGTTGATGGCGGTGACGCGGTTGGTGGTCTGATCAGCCGGGGCGTTCGGGTCAAGCTCAAGGTTCATTTCTTTTTGAACAATGTCGTTCTTTGCGTTCGACAGTGCTCTGACCTTGATGTTGATGAGATCCTGCGTAACATTGGCAGACGCCAAAACAGCCTGCGCTTCGACCAGCGCCTGACGCAAGGTGTCATACTCCGCCGCGGCATTGCCGCGCGCGGCCTTCATTTCACTTTCCACCAGACTGCGCAGCTTGGCCTTGTTGTAGACCGTAACGCTCAGATCGATGGTTTGCAGCGTGTGGAGCACATAGTTCCTGCCGCTGCCCTTGTTGGCAGCGCGGCCGCCGACCGTGAGGGAAAGCGCCGTGGTGCTGCCCGCTTTGATCGCGTTGGCGTCAGCCGTAAGGGCATAGGTCAGCACGCCCTCGGCCGGGATGAGGTTCGCATCGCCCAAACCGTTGGCATGGGTGGTGGCAAAACCGTTCATTGTCTCGTTGGGGGCGTAGGCGGCGGCAAACTCATTGCCCGCACCGGACGCATCCGTTGCCAGAACAGCCGAAGCCGAAGCCGCAAGCGCATCGTTGCTGCTGCCGCTCAGCGCCGCATCGGCCAGGTATTCCGCCGATCCGATCTCTTCACCCTGGAAGCCGATGCCGGCCACATAAGTAGCGGTGGAATCAGCCGCGCCGGCAAAGGCAAGGTAAGCGCCCGTGTCGACAAAACCGTTGGCCGCTTTGCTCGCGTCAACGTAGATATTGGCCAGAGGAGCCTTTTCATTGGAGCGCATACGCAGGTTTTTGGCTGCAACGGCGGTGTTGCCGCTGCCCCAGTCGCCGCTGCTGCGGTTGGCAATGAACAGATAACGACCGTCTTCTTCGGCCTTGAAGGCGGGCTTATCGCCCAGGCTCAGCCAGCCGTTGACGGTATCCGGGCTGTTGAACTGCGAGGCGGCGAAAACATTGTCGCCGGCCAGCGCGAAGTAATAACTGGAGTTGACGGCGTTGGCGCCGTTTTCATCGGCACGGGCAGCGGAAACCGCGTAACCGGCCGGGATGCTGAGATCCTGAACCGTGCTGACTGCGTAGATCGTGCGCTGCACGTCGTCTTCCCAGAATTTCACGGTGTAGACCACGGCAGTGGCGTTGGCGCCCAGATCGACGTTTTCGCCGAGGCTGACGGTGTAGAGCACGTCGCCGTTATCGAGCGTGACGAAAGTCGGCTCGCTCAGCGCAAGCGAAACGTCGCCGTCAAGCGCTACGGAACCGACCGCCGTGCTCACCTTGGCCGTGACGCTGTCAAGCGAAGCGCCGGCAGGCAGCACGAAGCGCACCGCCGTGTTCGCGGCGTTGAGCTTCATGGTCTTGTAATTGTAAACATACTTTTGCAAAACGGTGCCGGCGGCCTGACTGTTGGCCGGATCGGCATTGTTCGCGGCTGCGCCCTTGAAAAGCACGGCCGGAACGGCAACCGTTTTCACAACGGGAATGCCGCCGTTGAGCACGCCAATCTCGTTCTGATAGACCGGCATTTCGGCCGCATCGGCCTTTTCTGCGGAAAGCCCGTTCAGCGCAAATTCACTGCCCGCACGCAGCGGCGCAGCCTGCGCGGCTTTTTCGACCTTGCTCGTTTCTTCCTGAGAAGCGGGCTGAGTCGAAGCTTTCTCCGCTTCGGTCGCTTCCGCCGAGGTTTCCTCCGGCTCGGTCGCTTCCGGTTCGGTTGCTTCCGCCGAAGTTTCCTCCGCCGTTGTGTCCGCTTCCGAAGCAGGTTGTGCCGTGACGCTCTCTTCCGCAGCGTCCTCCGGCTCTTCCGCCTCCTCCGGCACGTCTGATTGTGCCGGGGGCGCAGCCTCGTCCTCCGCCGGTTCAACGGCAGAGACGTCTTCCGAATTGACGGCGAGCGCGTCGCCCAAATCGGAAACGGCTTCGGTGATGTTCTCGGCCGCTGCCTGCATCACGGTCATGGGCGCCATCGACGCCACCATGAGCACCGCTAACAGCATGGCGAGAACTCGTTTGCTCATTTTCATGGTATCAACCTCCTGTTGATGGTTTGCCCTGTCATAATATTGATATGGCGGCAGGACAATAGGGTTGCGGAAAAACCGCGTATGGACCGGGCCGCAAAGCAATGATTCACTGCCTTGGCTGACCCGCTGTTGCAGGGGTGAGCTCTGCCCGCCTGAAAAAAGCCCGCAAGGCGAACACAACTCGCCCCTGCAAATCTGACGCAGCAGCTCGTTCTCCGGCTTCCGCACCGAAAACGGTGGGAAACGCCGTGAAAAACCAACTGCCGCCGACCGATCAACCGCTTGCCGGTCAACCGACCGCAACACGAGAGCCGCAGAATGCCGCGATCCGGAAGAAAGACGCCGCAAAATGCAGACTCAGCGTTTTTGGGGAACGCGAAAAGAAAACACCGTTCTTTTGCGATTCCATGCTCCGACCATTTGTTACCGCACATCGGTGAAAAAGGCGGCATTCATTGACACTTATTTTGAAATATGCGTTCTTTTTTTGAACAAAAGTGACAAATCGCCAAATTAGCATAGAGCATTACCCATATCATAATACCACGCCAAGCGCAATGCGTCAAGAAATTTTTTAAAGAAAAAATAATTTTTGTGTGCGTTTTGGCTGTCCCACTCCGTCACACGCAACGGTTCCGTTCCAAAAGGAAAACGCCCGGAATTCCGGGCGCAAAAGCAGGGAACCATCGCCTCAACAGAGCCTTTTCCGCGATCTGTTCCGGTTGGGGCAAAGCAAAAGACCGCCCGGAACATCTGCGTGTTCCCGACGGTCTTTTGAAAAGCACTAAATCGGTTAATCCCTGATCGGCACACCCTTTTCCCTCGGGCGGCCGCAAGAGCGTTCCATGATCAATAGGTGTAAGAAGAGATCGGGCTGTAGATGGTGCAGATGTTGCCCGCCGCGTCGCGGTAGATCAGGTAGCCTCTGCCCCACACGGTCTTGCCTTTATCGAGCTTGACAACGGCCGTGTAGAAACCATCGGCCGACGTGTTGACCGAAGTGCCCTTGACGGCGTTGCCGTTGCCGATAACGAGCGCCGCTTCGTTTTCACCAGTCGTCTGATCTTTGGTGACAACGATGCCCGACTGAACCACTTCATAGCCGTTCGGCACCGAACGCTCCACAAAGAAGTTGGCTCTGGCGTTGCTGAATTTCAACGCGGCAATGCGGATAACGGGCTGCGGCGCAACGGCCTCATCGCCGTAAACCGGACGAAGCGTCGTGTTTTTGACAGCGTAGAACAGATAGCTGCGGGCATAAGTCACGACCTCGTTCGTGTCGCAGTCCAGCCAGTATTGGAACGCCTGACCCGCGTCATTCTGCGCAGAGGCGCCGATATTCACCAGCGCGCGCTCATTGTTCCGGCAGGTGTAAGTGCCTGCGCCGTAAGCTTCATAATCTCCCTGAGGGATCGTGACCGTGTATTCTTCAACCATGGTATAGGTCGGCGTGACGATGACCGTGCGTTTTTCGCTCGCCGTGATCTCTGCCGGCGTCATGCTCCAGCCGGCAAACTGATGATCCTGCAGCACCGGGCCGGTCGGCACGACGCTGTCATCGAAAAGATTGCCTTCGTTGGTTTTGTAAACGCCGGTCGCTTCGTCTTTGCTCAGCTCAATGTTTTTGAGAATGTTGCCGGCCAGATTCGTATAAACCACAAACTTGTTTGTTTCGCTGAGCTTCAGACTGTTGGGCGAAAACTGGCTTTCCAGATTCATGTCGGTAACCGCTTCCAGCTTGAGCGTGGTGTCGGAGCCGATCATGCGGCTCGTATATTTATTGTTCCAGAACAGGAATTCATAGGTGCAACCGTTCATCGTCGTCGGCTTCGCCACAAGGGTGACTACGTCGCCAACCGCCACGGTGAGCTTGGTGCTCGTGCTGACGCTCTTTTTTGTGCCGCCGTTATAATAGGCCGTCAGCGTGCCGATGCCGGTGTTGGCCAGGGTGATCGTCACCGACTTGCTGACCGCGTTCACGGTGAAATCGACGCCGGCGGCTTCAAAATCAGCCCCCGTCTTCGCGTAGGCTGTGTAAGAATAAACACCCTCGTTGAAATTCTGCTTTTTGGTCCAGGTCTTGCTGCCGTCGCCGTTATCGGCAACCGTCACGCCGGTCGAACCAACCGCCCAGACCTCGGTCGAACCGCCCTGCTGCACAAGCTTGATCTCGCTGACGCTGTCCTTTGCGGTAACGCTCAGCGTGGCCTTCGTCTTGGTGCTGGCGAGCACGTTGCCCTCAGGGCCGGCAGAGAGAATCGACGTGGCCGCGTCTGTGCCGAAAACAGACATCGGCAGCACGGCGCCGAACAGCAGCGTGATGCAAAGAAAAACAGATAAAGCGAGTTTGATTGTTTTTGACATCCTGCACTCCTCCAAATAATTAATCGTGCGCCCCTCGCAGCCGCAAACTGCTGCTCACGCAGTTTTTGCTGCGTTTTGGAAAAAGCCGCATGAAAACATAACTATTATAACAGAATCCGTCTGCCATTGCAACGAGTTTTTTAAGAATCGTTCCTCAGCAATTTTTTGAGAATCGTTCCTCAGCAATACAGCTGCGCAATGCGGGCGTTGATCTCCTCGCGCTTGTTCATCATCCAGCCGATCCCCTTTTCGTAATAGGAGGCGGTGAGCGGCGCGCTCATGTCGTGTTCCAGCAGCGCAACGGTTTTGTCGTGCCCGTCCTTCGCTTCGATCAGCTTCAGCGCCGCCAGATCCTGCAGCCCGTCGTAAAACACCTTGAACCGCAGTGAAACCAGCGGTTCGCCGTTATCGCCGGGGTAGACCACATAGGCATCGCCCGCGGGGAAGGCTTCCTCCTCGCCCGTGTTGTGGAACGGGTCGATGGGGTGCTTTGATCCCACGGAATACCAGAAATTATAGCCCCACTGCAAAAAGCCGACGCAGTCATATTTGAACAGCACCTGACCCAGCGCGCGGTTGCGGTAAGACGGCATGGCGATGAAGCGGTTGGGCGAATCGCGGTACGGCCCGCAGCAGTAGTAAGTCCAGAGCTTGTCGACCCTGCCGACAAAATCGTCCAGATGGTTCAGGCACGGCACCGGCAGCGACACCAGCCCTTTTTTGTAGAATTCGTATTTGCTCAGCGCGTCGATGCGGTGGAAGCCCTCGAACAGGCTGCCGACCAGACGGCTGGCCTTGGCATAAGAGCGAAAGCTGCTCATCCCCGGTTCATCGGACACGTGGAAATAGCAAAGCTCCGCCACGCCCTCTTCCTCGAGCACGGGCTTGAGCGCGGCGGCGAACGCGGTCAGAAATTCACGGTAAGCCTTGCCGCCGGCCGGCGTTTTCCAGCCGAAAAGCTTTTTGCCGTTCACGTCCACGATTTTGGGCGCGTGCGCGGCGCCCCACTGGGTGAACAGGTGGGACATTTCATAATATTTCACGCCGCAGCGTCTGGCCATGGCGAACCAGCGGCGCAGCCTGTCAAACCCGAAGGTATAGCCGCCGTCAGGCTCCACGGTCACGTCCACCAGCTGCACCGTCGGGCGTTCGCCGCCCACGGCGGTATCCAGCGGGGGCGTGAACAGGGGCGTAAGCAAAAAGTTGATGCCGTGGCGCACCGCCGCGCGGACGTAGTTTTCAATGATCGTCCAGTGCTCCTCGCTCAGCGGCTCAACATTGTACCACGTGGCAAGACAGTCGCAATGGAACCAGTGGGTGCACATAAGCGTTTGTTCCGGCAGATCGACCGGCAGAACCGTCACGGTCAGGTCCGCCTGCGCAAGCGTTTCGTTTTGTTCGTTGAGAAGGCGGAACGTGACGGGATATTCCCCTGCCGTCCGGCATTCGCATTCGCACCAAACGCCCGACCAGCCGTCGGCCAAATCGACCGCGCCGTTTTTCATCGGCACCAGATAATCGGGGTAAGTGCCGTCGGGTGATTCAAGCACGTCATCGTCATGATCCTCGTAATAGAACAGCTGCCCCGGAACGGCCAGCACGTTGTAAAGCGAAAGCGTCAGCGCGCTGTCGCAAACAACAGCCAGATGCACCGGCTCATCGGCGCGAACGGCAAGCTGAACGTTCAGCCGCTCGCCGCGCAGCATGGACAGTGTTTTGATTTCATAAAAATCGCCGCTGCCGTGTGCAAAAATTTTTTCAAGCGACGATACGATTTTCAAATCGGTCATGGCGCTGCCCCTTTCTTTTATTGAACGGCCGCAGCGTCCTCTGCGGCTTCAGCATTCTCCTGAAGCGATTGGACCTGGAACCAGGAGGCAATGTCCGTGTTCTCTTCCGTCTGCTGCACCGCAGTATTCTGCTCCAAAACCTTTTTGGCTTTGGCGCTGTTCTTTTCGGCATTATCCATGCCCCAGTAGAACAGCAGCACCGCCAGCGCGATCAGAAGGGACAGCACAGCAAAAACGATCGCCGTAACGCCGTTTTGTCTGCGTGCTTTTTTCTGGTTGGGCGATTCATCTTCAACGATCTCCTGCCCATCGTCGCCCGCCGCGCCCGACAGCTCGCTGTTATGTTCATCAATGCACTTTTCCTCGATCATATCCAGCAGCATTTCATAAGCGGCTTTCATCAGCTGCTCCGGTGTTTCGCCCGGCTGGGAAAGGAACCGGATCACACGGGAAGAAGACCCGTCCGACAGCGCGATGTAAACATTGAACCGCTGTTCGCCGCTGCGCGATACGCCGGTGAACACATTGGAAATGGCCGCGCCGAACGCGTTGCTTTCCCCCTGCGGAATGGCGTAACGGGCCAGATCGGCCAGATAGCTTTTGGGCGATTCGCCGTTGCGCTCCGACGTATAGCTGTCAAACACAAAAACGTCTTCGTTGCCGGGGCCGTAAAGCTCGCGGAACTGATCCAGCGACGGCGCTGCGGCAAAGTAGACCTTTTTATTCAGATCGCGCAGCGTCTGCACCTGCGGCAGGTCAATGGCCGTCTGCGAGATTTCCTCGGGTGCTTTTTCGATCCCGTTTTCCGCAAAGTACGGCTCCACGCCGTCCTGCATCATGGCTTCGGCCGCCTGTGTCTCCAGCGGCAGCATGATAAAGATCTGGTCGCCGGAACGAAGCGCAAAGCCGGAGCAAAAACCGGTCTCACTCAAAAACACGGTCGAGTCGACCGGCACCGCGGCGTGCGTGGCGATGCGCTGACTGTCAAGCTCCGGGTCGGCGCTGAGCGCTTCCCTGATCTCGCTGTTCAGCTCGGTTTTGATGCGCATGGCGCGCAGCACCGAAAGCTTTGCCTTGGCAAATGCCGACGGCTCCACGCCGACAACGATCACATCCGCATCGGCAAAAGCCTCGTTAAGCGATGCGGAAACCTGCTGCATATTTTCGCACGGCCTGAGCGTGCACGCACCGTAAACCGCAAGCAATTCCTCCAGCCGTTCGGCGGCGGACTGAACGGCTTCGTCGCCGCTGATATTCAACGCAATTAAACTGATAGTCATTATTATTTTCCTCCTCTTTTCGTACCCTCCGCTTTGATCGTGCGCAGCGGCCGGCTGAACGCCTGCCGGCCCGCGCCTTTGCTCTTGCCTGAGTTTACTTATGACGGATACCACTGTTCTGCATAGTAATAGGGATTGTTCAGTTTTCTCTTGTCGTAATACGCCTGCGGATAACGGGGATTTTCGTTAACAAAAACCTTGCCGCTCACCGCCGCGGTCTCGCCCGGGCGCACCATGCGCGCCAGCACGACCAGACGTGCGTCGTCAAATTCATAGGTGCAGGTGGAAAGGGTGAGGATCTTGTCCGTCAGCGCAATATCCACCTCCGGATAATACAGCGACCGCTGCTTGATCTCGCCGAGATAGCTTTCCAGCGCGCTTTCACTGCTGAGGTTGGCAAACATATAGTTGAACATATAGCCGCGATCGCCGCTCTCGGAACCGTTTGTGATGAACACGGCAAAGACCTTCCATTTGTATTGGCCGTAAAGCGTGTTGAACTGGATCACCGGCGCTTTTTTGTAGCCCTTGGCGTTCTGATAATTGATCACCCTGCTCAGCATGCTCATGTCTTTCATGTTGTGGCCGAAGATGGTGGTGTTCATATCCAGATCGCGCATGTTGTTGGATGCGTTGACAAACAGGGAACCGTATTTGCTTCGTTTGCCGTCAAAGTCGAGCTTCAAATATTTGTTGTTGTCTTCCGCCTGAACGACCGGCAGGGAAATGTCAAACGCGTCAATGCTCAGCCAGCCCACAAAGTCGGGGTTGCGGGCGTAAAGCGCCGCATATTTTTCCAGCATTCCGCCCGGAAAATCCACGTTGGGATACGCCTTGATTTTTTCTTCCTCCTGAATCACGTTCATGTTGTTTTCGTCGATCATTTCACCCAGCTCTTCGATCTGGTTTTCCGTGCGGTAGGGGGTGATGACATAATCGTTGAACAGATAACCGGCTGAGCCGAGCACGGCAAGGATCGCGATGAGCATGACGAACTTGCGAATCATTTCCGGCACGGTATCGCCTTTGACGGGAATAATGTTGCGGGTAAAAAAGTTGCCCTTGCGCGCGCTGTAAGGCGCCATGATCTCGGGCGGTTCTTCTCCGTCGCCGTAGAATTCCGCAACCTGCTCTCTGGCCGTTTCTCTGAGAGCGATATCTTCCTCCCCGATTTCTTCGCCGGGATCGGGCTGCTGCGTCAGCAAATCTTCATTCTCCCCTTCGTTTTCCGTGTTGAAACGAATATTCATGGATGCGGCCGACATCAGCGGCGGCGTTTCTTCGCGCAGCGGCTGCGAGGCGTATTCATCGGCCCAATCCTCGTCGCTCAGCGAAAAGCCCCGCGGCGTTTCTTCGGCAGGTGAAATCGCCGGTTCCTGCGCCATCGCCATGGAAAACTCCGTCGTCGGCTCCGACACAGCTTCCGCTTCGTCTTCTGCCGGCGGGGTCATCGGTTCCTCCTGCAAGGGCGGATCCTCCACCGACCAGTCCGCGTTTTCATTCTGCTCCAGCGCGTCGAGCGTCAGGAATTCATCCGCTGATTCTTCCGCTGCGCCCGCTTCGTCTGTCGCTAAAGGTTCTTCCTCCGTTTGCTCCGTTACTGCTTCGGGTTCCGGCAGCGCTGCTTCTTCAGGGGCGGGCGGCTCCGGTTGGCGGGAAAGCGGCATTGCCGGCAGATCCTCCAACAAATCTTCATCGCTCAGCTCCAGATCCGACAGGATCGAAAAGCTCTCTGTCCCATCTTCGCCGTCGGCTGGTTCCGCAATCGGTTCTGCCGCCGGCTCTTCGTTGTTTTTCTGTTCCGACGTGTCCGCCGACAGGAAATTGTCGATCCAGCGTTCAACGTCGGTCGGCTCTTCCGCTGCTGCGGCCGGGGTTTCTGTCGGTTCTTTTTCCCCTGCGTTTTGTTCCGGCATCGGAAGATCATCCATCCGGCCTTCGGCGCCGGTTTCTTCCGCGATCGCCGCCGGTTCTTCCGCCGTTTCCGCCGGGGTTTCTGACGTTTCTTTTTCCCCGTCGTTTTGTTCCGGCATCGGAAGATCATCCATCCAGCCGTCGTTGTCATCAAACGTCAGGTCATCCATCAGAGAAAAACGCGGCGCCTGATTTCCGGCGGAGGGCGGCACTGCGGCCGGCGTTGGTTTTTTCACCGTCATCGCCGGGTATTCCACCATCCACTCCATGCCGTCGTCCGATTCCGTATCGTCCGGTATCAAAAACCCGACCGGCTGTTCCTGCACAACACGCGGCTGTGCGTTCTGCGTCGGTTCTTCCGCCGCAGCCGTCGGATATTCCACGACCCAGTCTTCCCTGTCGTTCTGTTCCAGCGCATCCAGCGTCAGGAAATCATCCGTTTGATTGGATCCTTCGGCAGCCGCCGCCGGCAGCTCCGCCGCCCAGTCCTCATCGTCGCCCAGCTCCAATTCGGAATGCAGCGCAAACGCCGACGGTCTCCCGGCTCTGCCGCCTTCCGCCTGTTGCGGGGCGGGCTCCTTCGGTTTTTCCTTCTTTTTGAACCGCGAGCGGATCTCGTCATAACTCAGGGTGTTCTGCCCTTTGACAGGCGCGTCCGATTGGGGCGCCGTTGCAGCATCCCGCTCTGCGTTTTCCTCTGTCTCGATCTGGGACAGCTCGTCGTTGATCGAGTCAAACACATCCGAATAGAACTCCGAATTCTTTTCGGCCGGAGAGGGATCGGTCACTCTTTTTGAATCAAATTCATAATGGGCGAACTCCGGGTTCCACTCGCTCTCTTCGGTGACGTCCTGATCAAAAAAATCATCGTCAAACGCAAAGCTTCGGCTGACAGGTTCCGGGAAATCTTGTCTCGATTCTTCCGGTCTTTCCTCCGGCATCGTGATCTTTTCCCTGCCTTTGTCAAACTTTTCCTTCACCCTTTTCAGTCCTTTCCGTGTGAGGATTCTATCGAAAATGAATTGAAATCTTTTTTAAAACGCTTCGTGCTCGTTCAATTCTTTCAGCACCATGTGCAGCGCGTTGGACGCCGCGACCGTGCGGTTATATTCGCGGCTGCCCTCGCCGCCGCGGCCGGTGTTCAGTTCGCGCACGGCCGTGCCGTTTGCGCTGTCAAGGCCGACGTAGATCAACCCGGCAGGGCGCCCGTCGGGCGCCGGATCGGGGCCGGCAAAGCCGGTCACGCTCACGCCGAACGCCGCGCCCGAAAGGCGGCGCGCCCCCTGCGCCATTTCGGCGGCGCATTCACGGCTGACTTCGGTAAACCGTTCCAATGTTTCACGCCTGACGCCGAGCAGTTTTTCTTTCACTTCGTTCGCGTAGGATACGACGCCGCATTCAAACACGTCCGAAGCGCCCGGCACATCCGTTATCCGCCTGGCGATCAATCCGCCGGTGCAGCTTTCGGCAAGCGCAACCTTTTGCCCTGCCTTTTTCAGCTGTTCCACCACGGCAAATTCCAAGCCGTTCACATCAATGCCGTAAATATAGTTACCGATTTTTTCACGGATTTTCTCAATCACTTCATCACACATCTGCGCCGCCTGCCCCTGCGTTTCGGCCTTGGCCGTCACGCGCAAAAGCGCTTCTCCGTCTTTGGCGTAGGGCGCAACGGTCGGGTTCGTTCCGTCGAGCAGCTCGGCCACCGCCGCCGCCATCGCCGATTCACCGATGCCGAAGGTGCGCACCATGCGCGAAAAAATCACGCTGTCGGATCGCTTTGCCAGCCACGGCCTGACCTGCGTTTCAAACATCGTGCGCATTTCGCGCGGCGGGCCGGGCAGAAGGATCGCGCAGCGGCCGTCTTGTTCAACGGCGCAACCGGGCGCGGTGCCGCAGGAGTTGGCAAACACCGTGCCGCCCTTCGGCACGAGCGCCTGCTTTTTGTTTTCTTCCACCATCACGCGGCCGCGTTTGGCAAAATAGGCGCGGATCTTTTCCAGCTCTTCTTCATTCATCACCAGTTCGGCGCCCATCACGTCGCAGCAGACCTCTTTGGTGATGTCGTCTGCCGTGGGCCCTAAACCGCCGGTCAGCAAAACGATCTCGCTGCGGGCAAGCGATTCCTTCAGCTGCTCCGCCAGCCGCGCGGCATTATCGCCCACCACGCACTGATGCAGCACATTGAAGCCGAGCGATGCCGCCTGCTGCGATAAATACTGCGTGTTGGTGTTGAGAATATCGCCGAGCAGGATCTCCGTGCCGACGCAAATGATCTCACAATTCATTCCTTAAAGCCTGCTTTCAGGTAATTACGATTTTTCTTGTCTGCTCCACCGCGCGGGCGATCAGCTCGTCGCACGGCAGCTTTTGTTCCTGCGCGATCACGTCGGCCTTTTTGGGCCGCGTGCGCGGGTGTTTGGGCGTGAACACCGTGCAGCAATCTTCAAACGGCAGGATGGAAATTTCAAAGGTTTCAATTTTGCTGGCGATCTCGATGATCTCGCCCTTATCCATGCCGATGAGCGGACGGAACACGAGCATATCGGCTGCGTCATCCGTGCAGGCCATGGCGCCCATGGTCTGGCTGGCCACCTGACCCAGGCTTTCGCCCGTGATCAGCGCGCCGCAATCCTCCCGCCTTGCTATTCTTTGCGCGCATTGCACCATCATACGCCGCATGATGATCGTAAAAAGATCTTCTTCGCAATGCTCGCGAATCTGCTCCTGAATTTCGGTGAACGGCACAACAAAAAGGCAGATGCGCCCGGAATAGCGCGCCACTTTTTTGAGCAGGTCGTGCACCTTTTGTTCGGCGCGTTCGCTGGTGTAGGGCGGCGAAGCAAAATGCACCGCGCACAATTCCAGCCCGCGCTTGGCCATCATCCAGCCCGCCACGGGGCTGTCGATGCCGCCGGAAACCATCAGCGCCGCCTTGCCGGCCGAGCCGACGGGCATACCGCCCGCACCCTTGATCTGGTTGGCGTGAACAAAAATATCCTGATCCCGCACCTCCACGTTCACGATCACGTCGGGGTCGTGCACATCAACGGTCAGGTGCGGAAATTCGTCAAGCAGCTTTTCGCCGAGAGATTCGCAGATTTGCGGTGAATTCAGCGGAAAGCGCTTGTCCGACCGGCGGGCATTGACCTTAAAGGTATCGGCCTGCATAAGCTGTTCGCTCAGGTATTGGCCGCTGTGCTCGAGCACAAGCGAAAAATCCTTCGGCAGCTTGAGCGCGCGGCTGAACCCCGCAATGCCGAACACACGGGTCAAACGGTCGACCGCCTGTTCGAGGTCGGCAGACTCGTCCCCCTCGATCTTGATGGTGGACTGTGCCGGCGTGAAGGTGAATTTGCCCAGGTCGGACAGACGGTACCGTATGTTTTTGATCAGAATATTTTCAAAGGTTCTGCGGTTCAGACCCTTTAATGCTAATTCTCCGTTTTTGATGAGGATAACTTCATTCATTATTTAAAATCCTTAATAGCTTTTTCTCAGCGCGGAGGCGCCGCCGGAAAGCGCGTTGAGCAGAATATCAACCTCCGCCTGGGTGGTGAAGCGCGAAAAGCTGATGCGCAGCGCGCTGTCGATGCGCGCCGGGTCAAGCCCCATCGCGGTCAGCACCGGGGAACGGTGCCCCTTGGAACAGGCCGAACCGCCCGAAACATAAACGCCGCGTTCCGATAAATAGTTGAGCATGGTCTGCGCCGGGTGCCCCAGCACCGAAAGGTTGGTGATGTAGGGCAGCGAGTCCGCGCCCGAATTGATGACCACGTCGGGGATCGTCAACGCGTTGCTTACAAAATAACCGCGCAGCCGCTCGGTTTGTTCGAGCTGCACGTGCAGCTCGGGCAGAGCGCGCATTGCGCCGTCAAAGCCCAGAATGGCCGGCATCGGCTGCGTGCCGGAATAAATGCCGCGCCCTTCCTGACCGCCGCCGACCACATAGGGCGCCAGCTTAACGCCTTTGCGCACATAGAGCAGCCCCGCGCCTTTGGGGCCGTTGATCTTGTGGGCGCTGGCGCTGAGCAGGTCGATGCCGTAGGAGGCAGGACGAATGGGCAGCTTGCCGAACGCCTGAACCGCGTCAACGTGGATGAGCGCCGGCGCGCCGCTGCGGCGCACGCACGAGCGGATGGCTTCAACGGGCATGATGCTGCCCACCTCGTTATTCACCCACATCATGCTGACCAGCACCGTTTTGGCATTGACCGCCTGCTGCAGATCGCCGCGGCTGACGCGGCCGAACGAATCCACCGGCAGCCGAACGATCTCAAACCCCTCGTGCTCCAGCCGGTTCATCGCCTGCGCCACGCTCGGATGCTCCACAGCGGTGGTCACAATGCGGTTGCCTCTGCGGCGCAGCGCTTTCGCCGCGCCGAACACGGCCGCATTGTTGCTCAGCGTGCCGCTCCCCGTGAAAAGGATCTCGTCGCTTTCACATCGGAGCAGCTTCGCCGCTGTTTCTCTGGCTTCCTCCAGCCGCCGCTGCGCCGCCGTGCCGACAGCGTGCAGCGAAGACGGGTTGCCGTAATATCGGGTAAACGCTTCGGCCGCCGCTGCCGCCGCTTCGGGGCAAGGGCAGGTCGTCGCGCTGTTGTCGAAGTATGCTTCCATTTGTTTTCCCCCTTGCAGTATAAAGCATAAAGGCCTCTAATGCATTATACGGCAAGATCCTGCTTTTGTTTCTGGGCGAAAACCGTTACCACGCGGCAATGATCCGCCCGACGCAATTCTCGTTCGTGACCGTCACGGGTTCGTTCAGGTTATCCGCCCGGAAAAATGTTTTTTGGTCTTCATCACCGTCATAGTTGGCGGCATGGTAGCCGTTGTCGCTGAAATAAACGACGCCGTCGCCCGTATTCAGCTTGTTGATCGCCGTCTTTTTCACGAACCACATGTTCATGCCGTCGTCTTCTTTTTCTGCAACAAAAGCAAAATTATAGAGATAGATTTTGTCCATTGAATCTTTTTCCAGCGCAAACACGGCAACATAGCACGCAGTCACCGCCAGAACAATGACAAACGATAAACCGATGAACCACTTTAAAAATGATGCAAACTTTTTCATAGCTTTTCAATCAACTCCGCAATTTCCGTTGTAGTTTCCGCAACCCAGGTTGCGTTGTATTCTTCCATTTCCGCACGGCCGCCGTAGCCGTAGGCCGCGCCGATGGTTCGCACGCCCGCCTGCGCGCCGCCCTCAATGTCGAAAAACCGGTCGCCGACCATAACGCATTCCTCCGGCCTGACGTTCAGCTTTTCCATCGCAGCGGCGATCAGCTCCCGTTTGGGCGGGTTCACCGTGCCGAGCTCGGGGGCGCTGATGCAGCTGAAATACGGCGCAATGCCCAAATGCTCCAGCAGCGCCTGAAGATAGACGCCCGGCTTGGAGGACGCGATGCCCATGACCGGCCCTGCGGCCCGGATGCGTTCGAGCGTTTCGGGGATGCCGCCGTACAAATCAAGCTCGTACATCCCGCCCTGACTGTAATAGACGCGGTACTGGCGAACGTACTCCTGCGCCGTGTCCTCATCCAGCCCGAACAGATGCCGGAAGCTGACCACCAGCGGCGGGCCGATAAAATAACGCAGGCGGCTTTCGTCCTTTTCTTCGATCGCATTGTCCTTCAGCACTTTTTTGACGCAGTTGATAATACCGCGCCCGGTGTCGGCAATGGTTCCATCGAAATCGAACAGAACCGCTTTGAGCGTATGTTCCGTATTTCTCCCCCCTTTTTCAAATAAACGGGCATACTTACAGGTATACATTTTGCATTATAACACATTCTTTTACAAAATCATATGCTTTTTTGTGATTTCTTCAATCTTTTTTTGCAAATCGAAGTCTGTCGAAAAACTTTTTCCACTTTTTGCGCAAAACCCCTTGCTTTTTTCTGCACAATCGGTTATACTGCAAGTTGTTGAAACGATTTGATATCGCGGAGTAGAGCAGTTTGGTAGCTCGTCGGGCTCATAACCCGGAGGTCGGAGGTTCAAATCCTCCCTCCGCAACCATGAAAGAAACCTGATTTGTCTACCAAATCAGGTTTCTTTCAGTTATATTCGCCTGTGGCGAGTGATATTGCGTTGCAGTTATA
>CADBPL010000141.1 GCA_902796535.1 Oscillospiraceae bacterium | reverse complement strand
GTGTGGGCGAGAGGCTACCTCATCTACCGCGACGCGGCCGGCAATATCCAGACCGCTTACAGCCCCGTCAGCTCCTATACGAACTGACTTTTCTGAAACAGTGATACAATAGCAAACTGCCTGCTCCTTTCAACGGGAGCAGGCAGTTTGCTCATAAAAAAACCCTGTTGGCGGAAAACCAACAGGGCAGGAAAGCTTTAGACGATACCGCGTCAATTACATGGCGGTGTAGCCGCCGTCGACAGCGAGGTTGACGCCGGTGACATAGGAGGAATTGGGGGAAGCAAGGAAAAGCGCAGCCGTGTCAAGCTCGCCTTCTTCGCCGTATCTTTCTTCGGGAATCATCGTTTTGGCGTTTTGCTGGAAGAAATCGGAGTTGAGCGTGTCACGGGTGAGATCGGTGTAAAAATAGCCGGGGCAGATCGAATTGACCGTGATGGCGTATTTGCCCCACTCCGCTGCGAGCGCGCGGGTGAGGTTGACCACGCCGCCCTTGGCAGCATGATAAGGCGCGGAGCCTGCGATTTTGTTGCCGACCAGGCCGTACATGGAGGCGATGTTGATGACGCGGCCATATTTGGCGGGGATCATGGCTTTTTTGGCAACGGCTCTGGCCACGCGGAAGGAGCCGAACAGATCAACGTTCATTTCGTTGTCAAACTGCTCATCCGTGATATCTTCAGCGGGGGCGACAGCGCCGGTGCCCGCATTGTTGATAAGAATATCAATGCGGCCAAATTCCGCAAGCGCTGCGTCGACCATGCCGTCAACAGCCGCGGTGTCGGTAATGTCGCAGCGCAGTGCAAGCGTTTTAACGCCGTATTCGGCAGCAATGGACGCAGCGACTTCGTCAATCAGATTCTGACGGCGGGCAACGACGATGATGTTTGCGCCCTGATTGGCCAACGCCTTGGCCATCTGAACGCCGAGGCCGGTGGAGCAGCCGGTGACCAGAGCCACCTGACCGCTGAGATCAAAATAATTTTTCATGAGTTCCTCCGTTTTGTTTTTTGACGTTACGAAGCGCGGAGGAAGACTTTACCTCTCCGGCTTCGTAATGACTAATTAGAATTTTACCATAATTATCTCAATAATTCAAGTGTATTTTCGGATTCCTGCGGAACGCTGACCCGTCTTGTTCTGAAAAAGCTGACATAAAAAGCGAAAATCATTGCAAAACAGCCATTTGAAGAAACATACTGTTTTGCGTTATGACCCAGTTTCGACCGGCTCTTCGGCAGCGGCTTGTTCATGTGCGGCTTTGTTCCGCCAGCAGTTCGTTTTGCGATTGATCCGCGCGCTCCTGAAGCACTCTCATGACTTCGCGGTGCTTTTCGTCCGTGAAATCCCAGAAGAAGATATAGGGCAGAACCATGAGCAGGTAGCCAACTAAATCGAACGCGATGCCGATGACCATGCATTTAATGCGCACGTCGTCCATGTAGAGCACGTCCCAATCGGACGTGAAGCCGATGGATGCGAACATCAGCGGAATGATCAGGCTGACGAGAGAAGCGATCGGACCTGTGAACCAGCCGATGACGCCCTGATACGCTTCAAAGCGCTCACCGGAAATATACATCTGATAATCGCTGATGCGAATATTCATGTCCTCCTGAGCCACGTTAACGGCAGACTGCAGCATATCGCCGATAAAATAGGAGATAAACAGCACAACACCGCACAGCATCAGATTCTTGCCAAGGAAGACGAATGCGAAGATATATGCGCCTGAGCGCAGCGCACAAACGAGATATTTGAAGACGACCAGCGTTTTATATTGGAACCGTCTGCGCACAAAGGGCGACAGCATCTGTCCGGGCGTTCCGGCGAATTTCAGCACGATTTCCGCGATGGAGAAAAACAGCCCCGTTTCACGCCAGGTGTAAATCATCAGGATCGTTTTCATGTTGAGCATACCGTTGCCCAAAGAGTCGAGCAGGCCGACGGCCTGATTGATCCAGAGATATTTGTTTTTGAAGATGCCGTTGATGCACGTCCAGAAGGAGAAATATTCCTTCTTTTCAATCGGCGGCGCCGGGATGCGTTCTTTTAAATTGCGCAGGCAGAGGAACATGATCGCCGAGCTGAACAGGAAAAAGCCGGGCAGCAGGTAGCGGAACATATCCCGGTCGCGGATGCCCTCCACAAAAAGCGCGCCGGCAATGGTCGGCAGGAGGAAGTTGACGATGTTCTGCACCAAGTGGCTGATCTTGACAGGGTAGGCGCGCACCAGCATTCGTTCTTCCTGATTGGGGCTGATGTTGTTGGCAACGGCCTGCGAAAAGCCCTGAAAATTGTACATATTGTAAAGCGAAAACAGCAGGTACAGCTTCCATACCCGTTCCGTCATCGGTTCTTCATAGAGCGGAAGCCAGCAGATCAGAAGGGTGAGGATCATGCCCTGCACAATATTGGCGTAGGCCCAAAGCTTATAACGGCCGAGCTTTTTCAGCAGAAGCTTGCGAATAACGATGCTGCGGAATCCGCTCCAGCCGTTGCACAGGAAATAGGCGGCGAAGATTTTGAAAATGCTGAAGGCGTTGAGGGCCGGCCAGTGTGTGTCGAGAAAATACCTTGCCTGCTCGGGCAATACGACGGAAAAATCGAAAATGAGCATCAGCAGACCGAGCGCGGTAAAACTCAGATACACCGCAAAATACTTTCGTTCAACCTTTTTGGGCAGGAAGCCGAGGTTGGCGTCAACACCCATGCCCAGGATGTTCCAAAGATAAGAAAAGGCGATGAAAAATGTACCGATCGCCGAGAAGGTCAGAATGGGGATCTGATAGTAAAAGGCGACCAGATAACAGCCCGTGCCGAATGAGAGAAAGCCTCGGAGATAGGCAAGGGTGTAGTCGCCGCCGATGGCGCCGAAAATCGAAAGATATTCCTTAAACGGAACATAACGGCCGGGAGCGGGCGTTTTCCAATGCTCTTTGATGTTGGAAAAGAAGGATTGTTTTTCAGCCTTGTTTTCAGCCATTGTTCTTTGCCTCCTCTCTCAGCTCTTCGAGCCGTGTCGCTCTGTATTCTTCCATCAGTTTTTCGCTTTCTGCGCGGGTTTTGCCGTATTCCGGCTCCGGCGCTTTTTTGACTGCGCCTGCCTTGATGTTTTTGGGCAGCCACGCGTCGCCGCAAACCATGCCGCTGTCGTCAGGGGCGCCCAGATAAATGTTTGCCATGCCCATGCAGGAGAAAAAGGCGTGGTGGCCGATCTCTTTGACCGATGCGGGAAGGAACAGAACAGGCGAAATGCCCGAACATTTGCTGAAAGCGTCCGTTCCGATCTTTTCAACTGCGTCCGGCAAAACAAAGCCGGTGCCCAGCAGCGCGTCTGCGTTCGCATCATAATCGTAAGAACCGAGCCGCCAGCAGTCGAAGAACGCCATATCGCCGATTTCTTTGAGAGAGTCGGGCAGGGTGAGGTCGCGCAGATGGCCGTTTTTGAGGAACGCGAAGGAGCAGATGCGTTCCACCCCGTCGGGCACGGTGTAGGTTTCGGGGTAGGTGAACTCTTCTTCCACCTCCGTCGGCTGCTCCCCGTAGCAAATCGGGTAGAGCAGAAGCTTTTTCCCGTCTTTGGAAAAGAGCACGCCGTCAATATCCCGGAACCAGGGGTTAGCGGGGTCTACCGTGATGCGCTGCAGCTTCTTGACGTTGTAAAACGAGGTTTCGTCAATATACTGCACGTGCGCGCCGATGGTGATCTGCTGAACATATTCGTCCGCGTTGACGGCATATTTGCGAATAGCCACAACCAGTTTGGTCTCATCCGGATGATTGCCGTTTTTGTCACGGAGATAATCAATGTTGAGGGTTGTTGTGGCGCTGTTCCCGTTGAACGCGTAGAATTGCAAGCCGTCAGCGGGGTCGCCGTTGCTCACGCTGATCTCGTCATATTTGTAGGGCGGGCGGGAAATGGAAATGAGCGAGATGGTCACCGACGCCGATACAAACAGGACGAGCACAACAATAAACGTGATTTTTTGCCATGTCTTCACTGCATATTCCTCCGTTTTCTGAATTCAGGAAAGCTGGTTGCTTTGCCACCATTCCGTATAGGCGTCGGGATAATTCGTCTTAAAGCCGGTTACGCCCATTTCGCAGAGCTGCTGCCACCATTCGGGGTAATCGCCAAGGTTGGAGAAAACCTTGATTCCCATTTCTTCAAACATTTCAACGTCTTTTCCGGTGAACGCTTCGTTGTTCAGGCCGACTTCCCACAGGTCGGATCGGCGCACAAACGCCATCGTATCGTCGTTGATAAACCGGATGTTGGCGCCCAGCCGAAGTCCCTCCGGCTTGCCCTTTTCGCGGTAATGCGCCTGCATTTCTTCCAGCACGTTCCAGTTGCCGGAAAAGAAGATATAACGGGAAACATTGGGGGAAGAGGCGAGAATTTCATCCATGCGCCCGCACATGCCCACATCCTTGAATTCGACCTCGACAGTCAGGTCATAATCGACCGTGGCCAGCCACGCGTCAAATTCGGGGAAGGTGATCAGGTGCGTCACCCGATTCTCCGCGTAATCGGGCGGCGCGATCATGCGTCGTCCGCCGTCGTGCTCGGTCCACGGGTAGGGCGGATATTTCAGCTTGAGCGCGTTGCGGTAGGGAATATCGAACTGTTTGATCTCGGCGGCGGTCATCTGCTTGAGCACGTCCCTGTGCTGCTCAAAGGTCATATAGCCCATATTGCTGTTGTGAGTGACGATGATCTCACCGTCGCCGCTGATGTTAATGTCAAGCTCGATCCCTTCACAGCCGAGCTCGGCAGCTTTCTTGAATGCTTCCAACGTGTTTTCGGGGGCGAATTGCGTGACCCCTGTGTGGGCAAAGCGCATGGGCAGCCCGCAGTATTCTTTTTTCATTATAATGATCCTTTCTTATTGGTGCTTTTTAATCACGAGAGCCTGACCGGGTTTTACGTTCAGCGCAATGGCAGCCTCGACGACCGCCGCCTGACCGAGCGGCACGTTGCCGTCAGCGGTTATTTCAAAAACGTCGGCATTGGTGAATGCGGCGTCTGGGATCGGCCAGCGGGCGTTTCTGCCGGTTTTGGAATAGCAGATAAAGGTCGTGTTTTCGTCATCAAGCGGTAAAAGCACGTCGTCGCCGCATTTGACCGTGACGCCGTTGACGGCAATGCTTTTTTCTTTGCCGCGGCTCACAACGCCGTCGGAGAAGGTAACGGTGCAGTGTTCGTCCTCCTCCGCCGCGCTCAGGCGGGCAAAGCGGTTGAGATAAAAATAAGGCAGCTGCAGGGTGCAGAATTGATAAACAAATTCATCCACCCAGTCGGCGGGGTCTGCGCCGTGCTTCATCCAGATATCCTCGCCGTGCATCGCGCCGTAAAAGGCGGCCAGCAGCTTCGGCTCGGTGAGATGGCCGCTGTAAAGAGCGGGCGGCACCGTCATGCAGTCTTCCAGCGTCATGTTGCTCGTCCACCAGGAGGCGGGGATGCGGCCGAGCGTGCGGATGGGCGCATCCTGCCAACGGCCCTGCGGCGTCGGTCTGCCCATGGCGCTGTAATAGTTGCGGATCGGGTGCTCCGGCGAATCGGCGCGCAGCTCCAGCTCGCGGTAGGTGTACTCGGTCGTTACGTCAATGCCCAGCGACAGAATATAGTCGAGCATTTTGTTGCGCGCTTCGTCTTCCTGTTCAACAGAGGTGTAGGGATTCATGTTTTGCGCGATGCAGAAATTGTCAAGATGCACCGTGCCCGCTTCGCGCACGGGCGTCGCTTCGCAAAAACGATCCCAGTTCTTTTTGAACAGGCCGCTTTCGTAGTAGCCCTTGTAGGAAATCTTATCGGCGTTTCTGCCGTTGAAAACCTCAATCACGGCGGGCCCGCCGTCGGCGTCCTTGAGCACGGAATCGGTCTGAACCAATTCGGGGAAGCAGGGCGTCGCGTCATAAGCGTCGGCTAAATTGCCGTGGAAGCTGACGACGGTGTGGTATTGCTTCGCTGCTTCAAACAGCCAGAACAGGCTGTCGCGCGCGGTCGCGTCACAGCTGCGCTTGAGCGCTTCGTTGACCTGTTCCATTTCCGGGTAGCAGTCGTCGTGCCCCAGCCCCTGCCAGCCGACCAGATAGACGATCTTTTGAATGCCCTGCGTGAGCTGATCGACGACGCGGATGATCCTCAGCGCCTGCTCGAACGTAATGCGAACGTCGGAACGACGGTTCTCAAAATCCGGCTCTGCAAGGTACATTTTCATCCACAGGGTGCGCGAATAATCAAAGTTTGGTTTGCGAACAAATTCAGTCATGCGTTTCACCGCCCTTTTGAGATAGGCCTATTATACCAAAAGAACCGTGTATGTACAATAAAAAATTGTGAAATTTAATGAATGAAAATTGAAAATTGATACGAAATATGATATAATGATGCAGTAAATTTCTTTGGGAGGTTCAATATGAAGGAATTCAGCTTTTGGCTCATTACGGACACGCATTTTTTCAAAAACTCGCTCGGCGCCTGGGGCGAAGGGTATAACGAGTTTATGTCGCTGGAGCAAAAGTGCTTTGCAGAGACCGAGACGATCGACCGCGCGATCATTCAGTATCTTTGTGAGGATCAGAGCGCCGACACGGTTTTGATCGCTGGCGACCTGAGCTTCAACGGCGAAAAGGAAAGCCATAAGGAATTTTCCAAGCTGCTCGGTCAGCTGAAGGACAGCGGCAAGAATGTTTTCGTCGTTACCGCCGGACACGACTGCGCGCCGCATCCGTTTTGCTTCCCCGGCACGGCAGAGAAGCAGCCGGCCGAAGGGGTTTTATTTGACGAACTGCTCGATTACTATCACGCGTTCGGCTACGATCAGGCCATTGCGTTCAACCGCGAGCACCTGTCCTACGTTGCGCAGCTGAGCGAAGGAGTGCGGCTGCTCGTGCTGTGCAACGATACCGCGCAGGGCAGGGCGCTGGAATATGACGACGCATTCTACGGCTGGATCGTGGAGCAGTGCCGGCAGGCGCAGCGCGACGGTCAGCTTATGCTCGCCATGGAGCATTACCCCGTCATCGCGGGTCAGCCGATTTTACAGCTGATCGGGGATGCGAGGCAAAAGGGCGCGCGCCGCTTGATCGACACACTGGCCGATAACGGCGTTCACCTCATTTTCACCGGCCATATGCACAACCAGAGCATCAACCTTGAGCACAGCGCCAACGGAGCCAAATTTTACGATGTGTGCACCGGCTCGGCGATCGGCTGCCCGGCGTTCATGCGCTTTTGCACTGTCAAGGATGAAAAAACGGTTGAGATCAAGAGCGTGCCGATCCCCGATTTTGAATGGGATACGGGCGGCAGGAGCTGCACGGACTATATGCAGAGCGTGTTTGACGCCATGATCAACACCTGCATCACCGGCCTGCGCGACAACCCCGCCAAAACGCTGCGCAAGCTCGGCGTGAAGGGTGTTGACAATCAGATGATCCTCAAGCTCGTCGGCAAAGTGGGCAAGTTTCTCAATGAAGCCTCCTGCGGCAAAATGTGCCGTGTGCTGTGCGTCAAATGCGATCCGGAAATCAAAAACCTCAGATTCCTGACGCTGGCTTCCAACCTTGCGCGTTATGCGTTTTGCGGCGATCAGCCCTACACCGACCAAACGCCGGAGGGCAGAACGCTGCTGCGGATCTTCAAGCGCTTCAATTTCCTGAGCAAAAAGCTGCACGGCTCGCAGGGCGAAACGGTCGACCTTTACGAAATGCTCAAGCACTCTGCGGGCAACTACGGCATTTCCGATTATAACGCGACGCTGGTGCTTGAATAACGTCGCCGCATCAGCAGGGCAGGGGGGCACCGAATGAAATTCACTTTTATTGTGCAAAAGTACATAGCGCTGCTGCTGGTTGCGGCGGTTCTGGTCGGTTTTAGTTCCTGCGCGTCTGAATCGGCGGCGGAATCTACGCCCGTTTCTGAAACGGCGCCTGTGTTTGAAGCCGTGACGGAAACAACAACGGAGCGTTCGACCGAAGAAGAAACATCAGCGGATGAAACAACCGAAGTTGAAACCGCAACAGAAGCAGTCTCCCGGCCGGAACCGTCGACAAAGCAGGTCGTACAAACCGCAAAAGCCAACATTACAAAACCGCAGGCAAAACAGGAAAAAGCAGCGGAACCGGTCGCGGTCGATGGTGTTGAATCGGTAACGACAGGCAGCAAAACGATCGTTTACCCGGCTTCACTGACGCAATCGAAAAAGCGCTGGCCGGTGATCTCCTGGGCAAACGGCACGTGCTGCCCCACGTGGTCTTACACCACATTACTCGAGCGGCTGGCGGGCGCCGGCTATATCGTTATTGCCGATGACACGGTGATGTCTGCCGACGGAACGGCGCAAAGGGATTCCATCGACTGTATCCTTCGGCTGAACGCTGACAAGTCAAGCGCTTTTTATCAAAAGGTCGACACGGTCAACCTCGGCGTATGCGGCCATTCACAGGGCGGGCGCAGCTGCGTCAACGCAGCGCAGGCGGATCAACGAATTCGCTGTGTGGTTTCGATCGCCGGCTCGTCCTACACCGAAGAAGCGAGCGGCCTGAAGGCGCCCTGTCTGTTCCTGACCGGCACGAACGATCTGGTCGTTTTGTCGGCCCAGTGGTGCAAGCCCGCTTATGACGCGGTCGCCGGGCGGGCGGCCTATGCGTCGCTCAAGGGCGGCATCCACACCACCTGTATGACGCATCCGCAAAAGGTGTCCGGTTATGTGATCGACTGGTTTGACGCGTATCTCAAAAATGACAAAACCGCGCGCGCCGTGTTTCAAACCGGCGGCAAGCTTGCCAATGATTCGGCATGGCGTGATTTTGCAAACAAGAATTAGGTAACC
>CADBPL010000140.1 GCA_902796535.1 Oscillospiraceae bacterium | reverse complement strand
TTCGGCGGCCAGCGCTTTTTTCCACAAGCCGTCGAGCTTTGCGGCGGTCAGCGGCGGGTAAAAGCCGGATTGATAGTGCCAGTCAAAATCGAACGCGTGAGCGGTCGCGCGGATCTGCGCGGACTGGATATCGAGAATTTGACGGATATAAGGCGCCGCCTCTTTGCCGTAATAGGCTTCGAGAAATTCGTTCATGGCGTGCGACACGTCGCAGTCCACATCCCACTGCACGCGGCACAGCAGATAGTTGCGCAGCTCGTTGAACGCCGCCTCGTGTCCGTCGCCGCAATTATAGATATAGCCCGTGATGCCGATGTCGTGCATATAATGCATGGTGGACTGCAGCGTTTCCAGATTGGAAAAGAACTGAGCCGTGTTGAGGAAATTGATGGTGTAGTCGTAGATATAGGTCGTGTCGGCCACCTTTGTCCAGTTTTTGAAATCTTCTGCAACGGTCGGCTCCTGCGGAACGTAGAGATTGTTGAAATTATCGTGCCCGTCGACCGCGCCGCATTCCGTGAGCGGATGGCTGCGGCAGGCCTTATGCAGCCCGCACAGCACCGGCGCGACATTATCGCGGCAGCGCAGATTCAGATCGGTCGGCGGCCGGTCGGTTTCGTTATAGGCATAAAAGGTGAACATGAAATCGGGATATTCTTCATCGAGCGCGTCGGCCAGCGCGTTGGTGAAAATGAGCGTCGGCGCGCACACGCTGCCGTAGCGCGCATAAGCCGCCTCGCACAGCGCGCAGTGACAATAGTTGATGTTGTCCTTCTGCCCGACGTGCAGATACTTGGAACCGCGCGTATCGGCGGCAATGGCGGCGCGTGCGTTTTCGATGGCGACAGCCAGCACGTCCGGGTTCGACAGGCAGACGTGGTCGGTCGAACGGCTGCCGTCTTCCATCTGCGCAAAATAGTCCGGGTGCTCGCCAAACAGCGAATCGGGCACCAGGCTGTCGAGCGTCACATCCCACAGCACGTAGCTGAGCGCACCGCCGTATTCTTCGGCGGACTGCCAGAACGATACGTTCATTTTGCTGCGTGCGCGGTAGGCTTTGTTCGTGCCGCCGCAGTCGTTGCGGCGAATGGAAAACGAGGGCTTGACCGAGCGGTCAAGATGAGCATCCACGATAAAATCGGGGCTTTCGGGCGCAACCTCCAGCGTCGGCGTGAACCAGCGAACCCCGAGGTAATCCTCCAAAAGCGTATACACGCCGTAGAGCGCACCGCGGCTGCCCGTGCCGCGCACATGCAGCGTTTCACCGTCGGCAAACAGGCGGAAGCTCTCCTCATCGTCAATGGAAAAACCGACTCTCGCCGTCTGCACGCCGGTCGGCTCAACCTCGAGCGCGATCACGCGCCCGCTTGCCGCGCCCGTCTGCACGATCGGCAGCGTCACGCCGCAGCACTTTTGCACATAGGTTTGCAGCTCCCGCGCGGCGGTAGTCAGGCACTCATCCGCGTTTTCGGGCAGCGAAACGGAATAATCCGACCGGCCGCCCTGCACCAGATAGAGCGCTTCCCGGATCAGCGGCGGCTCATAAGCCGTTCCGCCGTAGTTCACGTTTGGATCGACAGGAAGAACGCCGACAGCAAACAGAATCACCTGCATCAGGGTAAAAATCCCTTTCAGTGTTTTCATGATAATCGCCATGCGATTCAGATGCCGCACAAATTGGGAATAAAGAACTCCGGTTTATGCCTGAATCGCTTCTCCTTTCCGGTTATTTTCTTATTTTGCGGCAGTGAACGGCGTGCGGTTTTGTGTTTTCATTCACGCCGAAAAAAGCGGCTTGCAACAAAGAATCAGGGACAAAGCATTCGCTCCGCCCCTGATTGATTTGGCATGTTTGGGTCAAAGCACGCGGAGCTGTCAGGAACCGCTCTCGATGCTCTCCACATAATCGGACACCATGCTGTTTCTGCGTTCGGAAAGCTCGTAGTACATCTGCGCGCGCTTTTTCTTGGTGATCGGCCAGAACAGCTTGGGCACGATACCCAGCGCACCGGTGATGGTGGGCATGATGGCGCAGAGAATGAACTCCCAGCGCTTGGTTTTTTCGGTTTGCGTGCCGATTTTGAGGCCCTGCACGTAACCGATTTTTTTCATCATGATGTTGAAAATCGAACCCTTGACCACGTTTTGCAGCTTGAGCACCAGGCTCTTGGCAACGCCGGTCGTGGCCTCCATACGGAACCCGCTCTTCCATTCGCAGTAGTCCATCGCCTCGTTCCAAAGATCGGCGTTGATGACCTTGTTGACGCCGAAGAGGAGCTTGCTGAAGAATTCACGGAATCCGTAAACGATAAGCATGGGTTTGAGCTTTTTGTAGTTGTGGTTGATAATACCCACTAAGAAGAAACCGAGGCAGAGCATATCACCGTACATATCGGCGCCCACCCACAGGAATTTGGAAGAGAAGCGCTTTCTCAACGGGGCGACGAACGCATAGGAAACGCTGCCCACAGGGCCGGAAATGCCGCTGACGAGCGCAAGCGTTGTGTTGATCATGGTGTCGGCGCCGTGAACGTCGATCCAGTAATCGCGCTCGCCCACGCCGATGGCGAAATTGCCGAAGAAATCGGAAAGCGCCATGAGCAGCACGGGGTAGTTTTTGATGATGGCCATAAAGCCCTCTTTGATTTTGGGGCGCTCGATCGACTGCGGTACGCGTTCCTTCGTGACCAGGAAGAACCAGAAGGTGAATGCCGAGGAGATCAGCGCGCAGCCCACGCCCATGCCGACAAAGATCGAACGCATCTTAATCTTCCACCGGCCGGTCGTAACCATGTCATAGAGGAAGCCGAAAATGTAGCCCGGCATATCCTCGCCCATGTAACCGGTGAGCAGCTCGGCCAGCGTGATCAGCCGCACACGTTCATTCGGGTTGGGGGTGATGGTGCTCATATAACCGGCCTTGGCCACGCCGGTAAAGGTGCCTGCTGTTTCGGTCAGAACGTTGAACAAAAAGTAAAAGATCAGCTTCGGGATGTAGGTGCCCGCCGTGTTGGGGAAAAAGAAGGGAAGGAACCAGTAAAGCAGCCCGATCAGGCTCAGCGGGATCTGAAGCATGACCAGATAAGGGCGGAATTTGCCCAGACGGGTGCGGGTGTTATCGACAACTGCGGAAATGACAATGTCGTTGATGACGTCCCACACGCCGGTGAAGAGCCCGACGATGGCGGAAATGCCAAAGTCGATCTTGACAACGTCCCAGACAAAGCGGCCGCTGTAACCGCTGATGTTGAAGGTGTTCGACCAGTCGTTGAACAGGTAGGCGATGGTCTCTTTGGTGCCGACGTAATTATAGCTGCGGAATACATTGCTGTTGACGCTTTCTTCCGCTGCAGCAGCCGTTTGCTGCTTTTTGTCCGTCTCAGTCATTTTGGCTCGCCTCCGTTTCTTCCATGATCTCAACCGGAATTTCGGCCTCGTCCGCTGCGGCCTCAACCGGAATCTCGGCCGCTTCCTCCGGCTCCCCAACGGCTTCTTCCGTAACGGTGACCGGGAGTGAGGCTGTGTAGGTGTGTCCGCCGCACTTCATCGTAACGGTCACTGTAACAGGCTCGGCGGCCGGCTTGAGCGCCGTGGCGAACAGCTCCTTTTCGTCCTGCTCCACCTTCAGCGCCGCGGGGTCGGATACCTCGATGAGCAGTGAATACTCTTCTTCGCTGCGCTGCTCGGATTGCTCATTGACCGGCACGCGGATATCGGCCGGCAGGGCGACGGTCTTCCCGAGCGCAACGGTAAAGCTGTCCTCCCAGAAGCGAACGCCGGTGGTGGCTTTATCCAGTTTGGTGATGTAGACGATGATGTCATCGGTATAGCGCTTGCCCTCGAAGGTCAGCGTGGCAGTCACCTTAACGCCCTCGGTGTCGGACACGTCGTTCGTTTTGTTGACGGTCATAACGGCGTCTTCGTCGATCTGCATGGTCTGCGGGTCGGAAATTTCATAATCCACCGTAAAATCCTCACCCTGCACCGCGGCGCTGTTGACGTTGATCTGCAGCGGCAGCGTGATGATGTCGCCGGGCTTCTGTTCCAGATAATCCTCTGTAAAGCGCAGGCCGTACCACATGAAATCAATATGTTCCGTTGCTTTATACGGCAGCACAACCGTCGCCTCCCTTGCGCCGTCCCTGCCCAGAGCGGCATACGCGTCGGTGAGGGTGACGTTGGCGGTGATCTCATAGCTGCGGGCGATCGACACGCTTTGGAGCTGATCGGTCAAGCGGTCGACGCAAAAGCAGATCTCCACCTCTTTGGCGTCGGGGTCGATGCTGTTCACCGTCATGGCGTCTTTTAAGGCTTCGCAGATCCCTTTATAGACACTGCTGCTGCGGATCTCATCGGCATTTTCAAAGGCGGGATCGATCTTGAAAACAAGCTCGTAGGTGTCGGAGGTGTATTCGCCCTTGCGGTTAAACAGGCTTTCGGCGTCGTAAACGTATTCCAGCACGTCGGATTCATCCAGATCGAGCTCAGGCAGCTCCGCCTCTTTGACGTCGGCCGCCCTCTGACCGCTCAGCGTGGGATACAGCGCCTGCACGGCGCCCGCCGCACCGGAGCGGATCCTGTCGATGATGGCGTTGTCCGCATCGGCAAACGGCAGTTTCATGTCGCCGCCGAGGTCAACGTCGGTGCGGCAGCTGATCTCCACGCTGTCGCCGTGAAGCGCATCATCGTAAAGACACAGCGCGTAATCCAGCGCTTCGGGCGCGTTATCGGGCAATTCGGTTGCGGAGGCCTGCTGCGGCTCATATTTCAGCGGCAGCCAGGAACGCTCTTTGTTGAATTCGTTTTTCGCGTAGAGCGCCACGCACAGGAAGCAGATCGCCATGAGGATCGCCGCGATCAAAAAGCCAATGAGAATCTTTGTCCCTTTTTTGGCAGGCTTACTCATAGCTCTTTCCCCTCCTCTTCCGCTTTCAGCGCTTCTTCCAGCGCTTTCAGGCGCTCTTCACGCTCCTGTTCGCTTTCCAGCACCGGAAGCGGCAGCGAATCGAGATCCACTTCGCCTTTGCGCACTTTTTTGAGCAGCTCGCGGCGCTTGATATCGTTTTCGCGGTAAGGTGGCTCAATGCCCTGCTTGAGCATCAGGCGGTTCAGGAAAAACACGGCAAACCAGACGGCCGCAATGGCAAAGCCGCCCCAGCCGGCATGGATCTGCGCCGCAGGCGTTGCGGGTAAAGGTCTGGCAAAATCCATCACCAGCACCGCAATCTGCCCCAGCAGAGCGATCACCGCGCCGACAAGCGAGGTGTTCCGCATGGCCTTCGCCGTCTTTTCAAGGCTCAAAAAGCAAAGAATGAACAGGAAGAAGAGCACCGTCACCAACAGCAGCAGGATCGCCAGCACGCCCATCGGCAGCAAAAACGCCTTGGCATAGTCCGAAAACATGGCGCTTTTGAGATACGTGGGGAGCTGCTTGAGATCGTCCATACCCGTGATCACGCCGAGCAGACCCGCGGAAAGCGTTTTTTCAAAGAAAGGCACGGTGAGTTTGAGCGAACCGAACGACAGCAAAAGCACGGCGGCCGAGCTGACTGAGACGATCGTGCGCGCAATCGCCGCTTTGCTGCCGATGTAGGCTGCCTTGACCCGCGCGATGACCATGCGCGCCGCAGCACCCTCAAGCTCGGTGCGTTTGGCGTCGTGCGCCAGCTGCGCTTCCTGCGAATAATACAGAATATTGACGCCGCAGTGCCTGCAATTGGGTTTCAAATCATAGAAGGGGATCTCTCCCCCGCACTTGGGGCAATGCAAGATAACAGCTCCTTTCAAAGCAATTATATAAAGCGATTATAACACAACAAATACAAAACTTCAACCATATCGCCCGCTTTTTTGGCTGTTTTGTCGAAAAACACAAAAGCCTGCTTTGCCAACGGGCAAAGCAGGCGGAAAGCCAATTTCGGGTTTGCATCAATAGCCCCAGAGCCAGCCAAGGAACAGGATCATGATGCACCACTGAAGGAAGGAATAGCGCACCCTGACGGTGCAGTGCTTCGCTCTTCCGTCGGCGGTGACGGCTCTGACCTCGGCTTTGCCGATGCCAACGGCGGTCAGGGAACCGTTGCCGCTGACCTGGACAACGTCTTCATTCGAGCTCGTCCAGGTAACGGGCTCGCTGGTGCTCAGCTTGGCGTTGGAGCGATAGGTCATGGTCAGCGACGTTTCGCTGATCCAGAACGAAGGGACGGTGGTGACCAGCGGGTCGACAGGCACTTCAAAATCCGTGCTGGCTTCCTCCACGGTGGTTTTCGGCGCAGTTGTCAGCGGAATGGGCGGCAGATCGCCCGCACGCACGAGAACGGGAACGCTGAGCAGCACCAGAATCATGGCAACGGCTAAACATGCGTAGAATTTTTTCACGATACTTCCTCCTTACGTCAATTTGTCAGAGATCCTCTTCCTCAATTCACAGCCTTGAGGCGGCGGTACTGCCTTAATTCAGCGGAATGGCAGGCAGCTCATAGCGGTTCTTCCCGCTGTCTGAGTTCGGCAGGGTTTCGTTGCCGTTCTCATCCGCGCCGTCACGAACGGTGGGCAGGGTCGCTTTTTCGCCCGCGCCGGTCGTGCCGCCGTCGGCGGCTTTCGTCGGGGTCGAGCCGATCTCCGGGGCGGTCGTGCCGTTGGCCTTGCCCGCAGCCTCGCCCGCTTTGGCCGCCGTGTCGTTGGATGCGGCCGTGGTCTGGTTCGCCTTGGTCGCGGCGTCGTTTGCTTTGTCGGTGGTCTGGTTTGCTTTGGTCGCGGCGTCGCTCGCTTTAGTCGTGGCCGCCTCCCCTTTTGCGGCAGCCTGCGTCGTCTGCCCGGCGGTTTTCCCCGCGGCTGACTGAGCCGGCTGCTTTTCATCCGCCCCGGACGCGCCCTCGGCGGTCGGTTCGGTCACGGCCGCTTCCGACGTTTCGCCTGCCAGGTCAAGGGTGATTTCGATTTCATTCTTGTTGCCGGTAACAACAGGCAGCGTCGAGCTCTGCGCAGGATCCTCTGCCTTTTTGGCGCACCCGGCGGACAGCACAAGCAGAGCAGCCGCCAAAATCAATAACGTTTTTTTCATCGCGAGTCTTTGCGGTTCGTCTGAGGGATCACGCGCACGAACCGCTCTCCTTTCCGGTCTTTCTTTCATTTTTCGACGGTTCGCGCGAAAAGAACACGCGCCGAACCGCACTCCTTTATTTTGTATCATACCACATTTCGCGGAAAAAGTAAACCGTTGCGAAAAAATATACGGGGAAAAGCCAAACGCCCTCCGGCCGTTTGACGCGACCGGAGGGCAGAACTTAATTGCCTAAACCGTTTAAGAAGCTGAGGATGCCGTCTGTCGCTTTTTCAAACTGGTCGCTCGCCCAGTCGAGTGCGTCCTGATTCTCAACGCCCGAGGCGGCCACAACATCGTTGAGCGTGAAGCAGACCGCATCAAGTTCGGGCTTAACATACGTTTTTTTCACGGCTGTTCCTCCTTAAAGCAGGCTTTGGCAGCCACACTGTAGTTATAAAGCGCCGCGCCGAAGCGTTGCGTGACCGGGTCGGCGTCGTTGGCCATGGCCTTGGC
>CADBPL010000139.1 GCA_902796535.1 Oscillospiraceae bacterium | reverse complement strand
GAATATGAGGCCATCACGTCCGGCACCTACAACAACAGAGGCCGCGGCATGACCTGCATCACCGGCGCGAACGAGCTGAACCATCTTACGCTCTCCAAAAACCACGTGAACGGTTACTTTCTTCCCTCCAACGTCGGCAACGGCTTTGCCGGATATTATACGGGCAAAAACGTTCTGAACCCGTTGGGCTTTGTCGGCGAAAATGAGGTCGGCATTGAAAACGCTTTGAAATTTGTGGAAGACAACGGCGCGCTTTCGCACATCAACCACCCCGGCGACGTGCTTGATTCCAACGCGCATCCCGAGCTCGTCACAGACCCCGAAACGATCGGATTTTACGGCAATCTTTTGCTGAAATACAAAAGCTGCCTTGGCATTGAAGTGCTCAACGAGGTCAATTCCGTAACGCGCTATGACAGAGTGCTGTGGGATCATCTTCTGATGCACTGCCTGCCCTATGGCAGAACGGTCATCGGCTTCAGCAACACGGACGCGCATTCGCTGATCAACTGCGACAGCTCTTTCAGCGTGTTCATGATGAAAGAGAACACGCAGGAAGAAGTCAAGAAGACCATACAGTCCGGCCCTTTCTTCTGTGTGTCGAAGTGCCTTCCGAAAAATGATGTTTATGAGATCGGCCCCAAAGAGGATATTGACGTCAGGGGAGAGGGGCTTCCTTATCCGATGTTCAAAAGCGTGGAAGTGAATGGGCATCAAGTGGCCGTTACGGTTGAAAACGCCAAAGAGATCCAGTGGATCGCGAACGGCAAAGTGATCATGAAGAGCGCAGTCGGCGCCGACCCCATCCTGTTGGATCTTGACGCGATCGCAGGCCATGAAGATTTTCAGTACATCAGAGCCGAGATTTTAGGCGAGGGCGGCATTTGCCTGACCCAGGCGCTTGTGATCGACAACGGGAGCCAGCCGCTGACCTTTAACGCCGATGAACACACGCCGAGCCTTGCGGAAAGATTCATCATGTTCCTGCGCGGAACGAAGCTTTACAACATCATTGTTGAAATCTACCGCGCGGTCAGATGATCCGAAAACCGCAGCCCGAATGAGCGATGCGTATGCTTGAAGCATCCAAACGAAGCGTTAACCGCCGTTCAGTCGGGGGCTTAAGGAAAAAATAGTTTCAATTTGGCACAAAGCAACACCGCCGGGGCAGTTCGGCGGTGTGCTTTTTGAGCATAAGGGATGGAATGAATGCAACAAAACCGGAATTTGCGAAGGCGAACCGATCAGGTTCTCAAACGCAGCGGCAAGCGCGAAAGACTGTGGGAGAAGGTGCTGTAATGGAATGCTTTGAATTCGGGAACAAAACGGCCCCGATCGTTTTGCTGCAGCCTGTCGGTGAACACGATCTTGCTGCGCTCGGCAGCGAGGCAGCTTTCATCCGAGACAGAACGGCGATGGATTTCAGGCTGATCGCATTCCGGGTCAGTAACTGGAATAACGATCTGTCCCCATGGAAAGCCCCGGCGGTTTTTGGAAAAGAGGCTTTCGCAGGCGGCGCGGCTGAAACGCTTGGCGCGATAATGAAGCGCTGCGAAGACAGAACAAAGACCTATTATCTGGGCGGCTACTCGCTTGCCGGGCTGTTCGCACTGTGGGCCGCCTGCCGGACCGACTTGTTTCAGGGCGTTGCCGCCGCTTCTCCCTCCGTGTGGTTCCCCGGATTTACGGATTATTTGAAGGAACACGGGATCAGGAGCAGGCACGTTTATCTCAGCCTCGGCGATCAAGAAGAAAAAGCGCGCAGCCCCGTTCTGGCAGCGGTGGGTGACAGGATCCGCACAGCGCATGACCTGCTCGTTAAGCAGCAAATTGACACTGTTCTCGAATGGAATGAGGGCAATCATTTCAGGGATGCTTCGCTGAGAACCGCGAAGGCATTTGCCTGGGTCATGACACGGCCGGAATAAGCAGAAAATCGGCAGGGGCACGTATCCGCAGCAAAATATACGGCCCCGGCTGCGTGCTGCATCCGGCGGTTACGGTGGTCTGTTTCACTGAAAAATACGGAACTCCCGTCAAAGAAAACCTGCACACCCTTGCTGATACGATTCGTATCAACACGGTGTGCGGTGCTTGCTTTTATTGTGTTTTACTGTTTTACTTTTCTTTTGGGAATGAACACCGTGACAACTGTGCCGCCGCCGCTGCGCGGG
>CADBPL010000138.1 GCA_902796535.1 Oscillospiraceae bacterium | reverse complement strand
GCTCATTGAAAACCTGCAGCGTGAAGACCTTGACCCCATCGAAGAAGCCGAAGGCTACCGCACGCTGATGGAAGCCTTCCACCTCACACAGGAGGAGGCCGCCGTGCGCGTGGGCAAAAGCCGACCCGCCGTTGCCAACCTCATGCGCCTGCTCGCCCTGCCTGGGGAGGTGCGCACGATGGTGAGCGAGGGCACGCTTTCGCCCGGCCACGCCAGAGCGCTGCTGCCGCTGGCGGACGACGCGCTGATCGTGCAGTTTGCCAAAGAGATCACGGAAAAAGGGCTTTCGGTGCGCCAGACCGAAAAATGGGTCAAGGACTTTTTAAAGGTCAAAAAGCCGAAGGCCGCGAAAGAACGCAGTAAATATCTCACCGAGGTCGAGCTTTCCCTTTGCGAAACGCTCGGGCGCAAGGTCAGCGTCAAGGGCAGCGAAAAGGGCGGCACGATCACGATCGAATACTTTGACCAAGAAGACCTGAAAAAGCTTTCCGAAATGTTTGAGGATTAACATATGGCACTCGACGGAATCACCCTGCACTTTCTCAAGGAAGAGCTCAGCCAAAAGCTCATCGGCAGCCGGATCGAAAAATTGCACCAGCCTTCGCGCGAAGAGCTGGTGCTTGTTTTCCGCGGCCGGAACGGCGCGCACCGCCTGCTGCTCAGCGCGCGGGCGCAGTCGCCGAAAATTCACATCACTGAATTCCCGCCGGAGAATCCGGACAAGCCGCCCATGTTCTGCATGCTGCTGCGCAAGCACCTGACTGCGGCGCTGCTTACCGGCATCCGGCAGGAGGGGCTGGAACGCGCGCTGTTTCTGGATTTTGACGCGACGACCGAAATCGGCAACCGCGTCAGGCTCACGCTGGCCATTGAGATCATGGCGCAGTACAGCAATATTATTTTGATCAACTGTGAAGGGATAATCCTTGACAGCATTAAGCGCGTGGACAGCGAAAAATCCTCGGTGCGGCAGATTCTGCCGGGGATGCTCTATCGCCTGCCGCCCAAGCAGAACAAGCCCGATCTGACCGACGTTTCCGCTTCGGACGTGGTGGCCAACATGGCGCAGTTCCTTGAAAAACAGGCCAGTTCGGCACTGCTGAGCAGCGTGCAGGGCATCAGCCCCATCGTCAGCCGCGAGGTCGTGTATCGGGCGCTGGGCGAGGACAAACGCGTGAGCCTGCTGACCGACGCCGACGAGGCTGCGCTGAACGTCGAGATCGACAAGTTAAAGGACTTTACAGATAAAAAAGAAGCCTTCCCCTGTTCCATAACGGATGCAGGCGGAAAGCCGTTGGATTTTTCGTTTCTGCCCATCACGCAGTACGGCACGAACGCCGTTATAAAATCCTATGACAGCTTTTCCACGCTGCTGGACGCGTTTTATTACGAGCGCGACCGGCTGGAGCGCACCAAACAAAATTCCGCCGAGCTGCAAAAATTAGTGGCGAATCTCATCCAACGCACGGCGAAAAAGCTCGACCTGCAGCGCGGTGAACTGCGGCAGTGCGCCGACCGTGAACAGCTGCGCATCAAGGCGGAGCTGATCGCCGCCAATCTCTACCAACTGCAAAAGGGCGCGCCGTTTTACGACGTGGTCAATTATTACGATGAAAACAAACCATTGCGCATCACCGCCAATCCGGCGCTGAGCCCCAACGAAAACTCGCAGAAATACTACAAGGAATACCGCAAGGCAAAAACCGCCGAGCAAAAGCTCACGGAGCTCATCGCCGCGGGCGAGGACGAGCTCGCCTACCTCGAAACGGTAGCGGACGCATTGACCCGCGCGGAGACCGCCGCGCAGATCGGTGAGATCAAGGCAGAGCTGACCCACACGGGCTACCTCAAACAAAAGCAAAAACAAAAGGGCGCAGGCAAGGCGCCCAAGCCGCTTGCGCCCGATTCGTTCGTGTCGGACGACGGATTTTTGATTTTGGTGGGGCGGAACAACGAGATGAACGACCGCTTGTCGCTCAAAACCGCCGCGAAAAACGATCTTTGGTTCCACACGCAAAAATTCCCCGGCTCCCACGTAGTGGTGGTGACCGAGGGAAAGGAAGTGCCGGAAACGACCATGCGGCAGGCCGCCGTGCTCGCCGCTTACCACAGCAGCGCGCGGCAGTCCTCCGGCGTGCCGGTGGATTACACCGAGGTTCGCAACCTGAAAAAGCCGGTGGGCGCGAAGCCCGGCAAGGTGATCTACCACGTTTACAGCACGGTCTACGTCACGCCCGACCGCGAGCTTGTGATAAAACTGAAAAAGTGAGGGTGAGTGTTTATGGCGAATCTGATCGTCGTATGCGGGCCGCAGGCTGTGGGCAAAATGGTCGTCGCCGAAAGCCTGCGGGACAAGCTGAAATACAATATGATGATGAATCACGACAGCATTGAGATTTCCAACAAAATCTTTGGCTTCGCTACGCCTGCCCAAAAAGAATTCAACGCGAGCTTTCGTGAAAAAGCATTTGAGCTGGCCGTCAGATATGACGTCGATCTCGTGTTCACCTACGTCTGCGCGTTTGACTGTCAGGAGGACAAGGATTATCTGACAAACCTGCATGACCTTTTCACGGAAAGCGGCGGCGCGTTTTATTTGGTGGAACTCAGCGCAAAACTGGAAACGAGGATCGCCAGAAACGAAACGCCATATAGAATGGAGCGCAAGGCGTCAAAAAAGAACCTGGAATGGAGCAGAGCCGATCTTCTGGAAACCGCTGAGAAATATCGGCTGAATTCCGAAGAAGGCGAGGTCTTGTTTGCCAACCATTTGAAAATCGACAACACCGACCTGACGCCGGATCAGGTCGCCGATCGGGTCATCGAGGCGTTTGGACTCACCGCAAACGACAAGGACGAAAAGAAATATCGTTTCGGTGTCTGAAGCAGCGTGGCGCTGCGCCCAAGCCGGGTCAGCTCTGAGAAAACAGGTCGTTTTCTGCACGTGCCGCAAGCTGTCGGCAAATCGGAATTTAGCGCACTCTCTCATTGTAGATCTGAAAGGTCGAAGTTGACCCTTTTGTCACGGCAGCGAGTGTCTCTCTGTGACCCCTCAGTCTCGTCGCTGTGCTCCTCGACAGCTCCCCTTTCAGGGGAGCCAAGGAATCACCGCTCACTCTCTTGCCTCTCCCCGTGGGAGAGGTGGCACCGCCGCCAGTCGGTGCCGGAGAGGGAAAATCGTATTTATAAATCTGACACGCGACGCGATATACGCCTTACGGCGCTCGATATATTTGCTTCGCAAATTCGATATATGCTCACTTGTGTTCGCATGCGATATGATATAAATTCCTTCTTGCCCCGCAGGGCATATCGCGTGCGAAGCACATATCGAATCCGATCGGATATATCGAAAATTCCGCAGGAATTTATATCGCTCGTAATTTGCTTCAGCAAATTACGACTTCAAAATCCTTTTCAAATACTGCCCCGTATACGATTCTTCCACGCCTGCCACCTCTTCGGGGGTGCCGCAGGCGATGATTTTGCCGCCCTTGTCGCCGCCCTCGGGGCCGAGGTCGATGATGTAATC
>CADBPL010000137.1 GCA_902796535.1 Oscillospiraceae bacterium | reverse complement strand
CGTCCACTCTTCCGCCTTGTCGCCCAGATCCTGCGTGACGTAGGGCATGATCTCGCCTTCGTGGACGTATTTGCCGTCCTCTTCCTTGTTGAGGTAAGCGGTGGTGACCTCTTCGGCTTTGTAGTGGTAACGGTAAAGCGGGGTGACGGGGTTGCCGTCTTCGTCAATGGTCAGGTCGTATAACACATTTTCCATTTCTTCTCCGATCGTGTCACCCAGCGGCTTGGCGTTGCCAAGCGCCAGACGCAGCAAGCCAAGAAGCAGATCGGGAATGCGTTTAACAACGTGCTCTTTGATCACGTCGTTGCCAACGTACCAGACGTTGTCCTGCGGGTTGTCCGGCGAAACCTTATACAGCGAGGAGCCGCCGTAACCGGCTACGATGATGATGGGGAACTTTTGATCCTCATCGGTCGCGTTGGACACGAATAAAACGGAGGAAAGTGCAAGGGTCAGCGCCAGCAGCAGCGCCAGTGCGCGTCGGAAATGTTTCATGATCTTTGCCCTCTTTCACAGTTTATGATTGAATTTTAAGTGAGCGGATTCATTATAGACTGTTTTGTCATCGTGCCGTATTGCTTTAAATAACGCATGGTCAACGGTGGAACAGGATGCCGAGGTAACTGTCCAGAATATGGAGAAAAACCGACACGATCGCGCCGAGGTTGGATCTGGCAAGCAGCCGACCGAACCGGCTGTTGGGTTCGCGCGAGCGGGTGTGCCGCGTTGGCATACCGGCGTTTGTGAACGGTTCGGCGGCGTTATAGGCGTCGGCTTCGCCGTTCATGACGGTGAAGGTGAACGTTTTTTCATTCACCGGCGTGACAGAGCTGAGCAGGAAGTAGGAGACGGTGACGTGCATGGTCTCCAGACTTTTTGGCTGAACCGTGCCGGTAAAATCAAGCGTGATTTCACCCTGCGGCTGGATGATCTTGCCCACGCTTTGCTTGGCGGAAAACCGCAGGTTGGGGTTGTCGGTCGAAACCGAAAGGATCATCAGGCGGCTGTCTTTGGAAAGGTTCTGCACGGTCAGCGTGTGATCCGCCGCGCTGACAAAGCCGGTTTTTGACGTGCTGAATTCGGCATAGACCGATTCGCTCACGTTCATGGCTTCATGGAACTGCGGGTATTCCGCCCGGTCATGTACAGTGATCTTTTTATCACTTTCCACGAGGGCTCGCAGCAGATCTCTGACATAATCGTCTTTATACATCATGCCGTGAAAATAGCGGTTCACGACCCAGGTCGTTTCGGGCAGGTAACCGGTGGAAAGGTCGATATCCATTGCAGGGGAGAGGTGATTGTGCGTCGGGTCGGCGCACTGTGTGTTTGCGGTGCGGTAGCCGTTGGCAAAGCGGCTGCCCAGCGGCGCAACGGCCGCGCCCGTGGAGGCGTTGACCGAAATGATGGCGTCAGAGTTTTCCTGCGTGCCCACAATGCTCGGCAGGCCGGAGCCGGCCACCAGGTAGACGTTGATGCCCAGCTGATCGGCCTTTTGCAGGTTTTCGGCCATGCGGCTCATGATGGAATAGTGGAAATAATCGCTTTGACGGATCACGTCAGAACGCCGGAAGCGATCGCTTGCCACTTTTTCCTTCACCGTTTCATAGTTGCTCAGCGGCACAAAGTCCCACATGCTGCCCCAATGCCCGAGCACCTGCATGAGGTAGGGCTGAAAATAGGCGAGCATCTCATCCAGAAAGCCAAGCTGCTGCGCCTTGAACAGCCAGTTGTAATCGGTGTCCAGCGTCATGCCGTATTCCACAAAATAAAGCAGCGTTTCTTCGTCGAACACGATGCTGTTGGTCAGCACGTCGTAGGCGAGCAGCGCGCCGCCGATGGCGGGCACGGTGAGCACGGCGTTGTGCACGTCAGCTGTGTCAAACAGCTCGGTCAGTTCTTCGACCGTGAGCCCCAAATGCGCGGCCAGCTCCCGCGCCTTTGCGCCGCCGCCGGCGGTAATGGCGCACAGCGACAGGTAGGTGGCGGTGATCTGGCCGCCGTGGCTAACGGCAATGACGTTTACCTGCGGCTGGCCGGTGTACTGCTTCACGTCTTTGACCAGCCTGGCCAGATCCATGGCGCAGAAGATGATGTTCTGGCGAAAATCGGTGTTGAAGTTGAACGTCCATTCCTCGGCTTTTTCACCGAGATCCTGCGTCACATAGGGCAGTATTTCAATTTCATGGCAATATTTGCCGTCCTCATTGGCCTTGAGATAAGCGGTGTTGATTTCGGCTGCTGCCGTGTGGTAGCAGTGCAGCTCGGCAATGGGCTTGCCGTCCTCGTCATAGGCCATGTCGCCGCACATATCCAGCAGCTCTTTGCCGACCCGTTCCGAAATCACCTGCGGGTTGCCGGCAGCCCAGCGCGCCAGATCGATGCCGACCTCCATGGCGTTATCGACGATGCGGGTGGCAACGTTGTTGAAATCAATGCGCCAGATGTGCTTTTGCGGGTCTTCCGGGGTGACCTCATACATCGAAGCGGAGCTGTAGCCGGGAACGATAATGATCGGGAATTTCTGATCCTCCGGCGTGCTGGCAGCTTCGTTTGCGTCGGACACAAAGAGGATCGAAGTAAAGCCAATGACGACGCACAGCACGATCGCCAGAATGCGTCGGGCATATTTCATGCGGTTCACTCACTTTCGTGGTCAGTCACAACGTTTTTTACCTATAATTAAACATTTTAATTATAATACATAATCTTTCGTATTACAAGTTTTTTATCAAACTTTATTCAATTCCTTGCCGAACTGCTTTTTTCGCCTGCTCCAAAAGCGGATAAGAGACATGAAAACGGGCCGGAAACAAAAAAAGCTGCGAAAATGCTCGCAGCTTCAGTCAGACCGGTGTCATTATGCATATTGGATGGCGACGGCAAAGAGCATGAACGCAACGGAGATGATGCCTTCCGTTAAAAACAGCTTGGAAGTCCACTTCAGCCAGTTTTTATAAGAGACGCCGACCATGCCGATGGCAATGATCATCAGGCTGCTGGTGGGGTAAAGCATGTTTGTGAAGCCGTCGGCAAAGCAGAAAGTGATGACCATGGATTGACGCGTCACGCCCAGCAGATCGCACAAAATCGACATGAGCGGCACGATCAAAAACGCCTTGGCCGTGCCGGAGCCGATGAACAGCTCCAGCACCGCAATGAACGCGAACATGAGCAGAATGACGACGTAGGGCGAAAGGTTCTGCAGCCCGCTGCTCAGCTTATAAAGGATGGTGTGCATGATCATGCCCTTGTCGAGCACGTAGCTGATGGCCAGAATGAACACGACCAGCGGGATCACAGGCAGAATGGTGCGGATCCCTTCTCCGAAGGCCTTGAACAGGTTTTTGCCGCGCAGACCGTAAACGTGCCCCGCCAGCAGGCCGCCGATGGGGAAGAAGACAGCCATGCAGCCCATGGAGGCATAGCCGCCGACGGTGGTCAGAAGCTCGCTGCCCGTTCTTGCGCCGAGAATGCTCATCACAAACGAGACAACCGTGCTGGCCAGCACGCAGCACAGGCAGGTCACAAACACTTTTGTGGCGCGCGCCACGCTTTGCTGTGTGAGCATGGCGCGGCATTCATCCATGGGGTAACGCTCGCGCACGGCCTTGTCGGTTTCATAGGCGGGCGATTTTTCGGGGTGCTTTTCGATCTTTTTTGCGTAGAGGATCAGGAACGCGGTCAGCGAAGCGTAGACAACGGCGAAGATGATCAGGCGCAGCCACAGCCCGGAAAAGATCGGCAGGTTGGCGAGCTTTTGCACCGTGATGACGTTGAACGGGTTAAAGGTGGCCGCCGTGAAGCCGAACGCCACAGCCACAAAGCTCATGCCGATGCCTGTGAGCGAATCCCACCCCATAGCCAGCGAAATGGCCACGGCAATGGGCACCAGCGTGAGGCTTTCCTCGAGAATGCCGGCGGTAGAGCTGAGGAACATGCCGAAAAAGGTCATGACCGCAATGAGCATGAACCGCTTTTTTTCAAAGCGGTTGACGATGACCGCCATCATGTATTTGAGCACGCCGATCTTATCCAGGATCAAAAACGTGCCGCCCACGAGCATGATGATCGCAATGATCGCCAGCCCCGTGACCGCCGTGCTTTCGGTGAACGCCAGCACGGGCGCCGCCGCGATCTTCCAGATCGGCAGCTTATATTCGGGGTGTTCCTGATAGGTGCCCGCAATGGCCGAGCCGTTTTCATCCAGCGCAAACTGCCCGCGCGGCAGCACCTGCGTGAGCAGACCGGCCAAAAACAGGATGACCGCCAGAATGACCGCAACGCCGAGAACGGTTTTGCTGCTGATGTTCAGACCCTGCTGCCGGTTTTCGTTATGATCGCGTTTTTCGCTCATGTTCAACCCTCTTTGCCGTTGGCGAATCAAAAATGTGAATTCGCGGCAACCGGCTTTTTATTCATAAAATATGCTTAATCATAACATAAGCGTGTATAAAATGCAATGATTTTTAAGAAAAATGCAAAAAAGACGGCCCCTCGAACAATCGAAGGGCCGCAGGTTATGAAGTTGTCGAACCCGGTCAGGCCTTGCACACGTTCAGCCATTTGTGGTTCTGTTCGTAGCGTTCCTGCTGCGTTTCGCACAGCTTGATCAAGCCGGCGCAGGTCTGGCGTTTGAGCAGCTCTTCGATCGGTTCCGGCTTGTGGTAGTAGAAGCCCTGCACCAATTCGCAGCCGATCTCTTTTACAAAGGCGAGGTGCTCTTCTGTTTCCAGCCCTTCGATCAGCACGTGAATGCCGATCTGCCTTGCCACGTCGACCAGCTCCCTGAGGATTACGCGGTTGATGCCGCCGTGGTCATCCAAATGCTGAAGCAGATCAAGATCGCATTTGATCATGTCAAAATCAAACCGGGAGAAGACGTTCAGGGCGGAATAGCCGCTGCCGAAATCGTCCAGCCAAAGGCCGTAGCCGTTCTGGCGGATCTGCTCCAGTTCCTTTTGCAGCTGATCGGTGCCTACGGCCAGATCCTGTTCCGTAATTTCCACAATGAAGAAGCTTTTGTCGACGCGGCCGCCCAGCTCATATTTGTTGTAAATGCGGTTCATTTCGCCGATAATGTCCGCGTGGTCAAAATCCTGCCGGGAGAAGTTGACGCTGACCGGCACCAGCGGCAGACCGTTGTCATAAAGGCTCCTTGCCTTGCGGCAGACCTGATCGAACATATACAGGTCGAGCTTGTAGAGCTGATGGTATTTGAGCAGCACCGGGATAAAATCCTTCGGCGGGATCACGCCGCGTTCCGGGTCGACCCAGCGGGCAAGCCCCTCAAAGGCCGCGATCTTGCGGTTTTCGATGCGGTAAAGGGCGTGATAAAAAACACTGATCCACTCGTTTTCCAAGGCCTGAGCAATGTTTTCAACGATATAGCGCTTGCGCCAATAGGTGTCGTCCACCGCCTGTGAAAAGTGCTCGACAGCACGCGTCATATCGGTTTCAATGAACTTAACGGCGTGTTTGGCGTGATCCAGCGCAAGGTTCAACGTGGTGCCCGGCTCCATGGGGCAGACGCCGGAACGGAAGCCAAGGGTGTTGCCTTCTGCTTCTTCTCGAATGATCCGGTTCGCTTCATGCAGCCTTTCTTCGATCTCCGCCGCGTCGTTGAGCGTGGAGATGACAATAAAATGGTCGTCCGCGCTTCGCACAATGAGCGCGGCGGGGAACAGCTTTTTGAGCGTTTCGGCGGTCAGGCACAGCAGCCGGTCGCCGCCCTCGAGGCCGTACTGGTTGTTGTAGGACTGCATGGCCTCAATATCGGAAAAAATCAGGTAAGGCGTTTTGCCGTTCGCACGGATGGAGTTGATTTTTTCTTCGGCGAATTCCTTCAGATAATTGATGTTGGGCAGGCCGGTCAGCTGATCGGTATAGAACAGGTCGCTCTGACGCAGCGCGTAAAGCTCCATGGTTTCGCGGTATGCTTCCTTCGTTTTGGAGAGGTTGGCGTAACTGATCACGACCAGCTCTTTTCCGTCCGGCATGGTCTGCCATTTGCCCACGCCGTGGATCTGAACGTATCTTTCGTCGCTGTTTTCGATTTTCGCGTAGGGGTCTATGGGGGCAATGCGGCAGCGGAAAACGATGTTGTAGGTGCCGCGATGATGCAGGAATTCGTCGCTGACCTGCGATACCAGACCCACATCGTTCGGGTGGATCCGCTCAAACAGGCCGATGCTGAGCCATTCCATCACTTCTTCACGGCTCATGCACGTGTTGCGGCAAAACCCGTCCGACACCAGCACCGGTACGGCACGGTCATGGATGTTCTCGTAATAAGCGAAGGAGAGCGGGCTGCTTTCGTAGGCCTTTCTTAATTCATCCGGAAACTGATACATAATCGTGCGCCTTTCTTTCCTCTAAGCGTTAGAATATTCCTGATAGCGTCCATCTGTCTTGCGCGACAGATTATTGTTTGAGTTTTGCTTTGTGCTGATACATCAGCTGATCAGCACGCTCGAACACGGCTTCCACGTTGGGATCCTGCTCGAAGCGGGACATACCGCAGGCGATCTGAACGTCGCCGATCAGTTTGTTTCCGGCGTTGACGTCGTCCATCTCCGTGAGCAGTTCGTCAAGGCGGTCATAATCGCGCCCCTGACAGATCACCGCAAATTCATCGCCGCCGATGCGGAACACCCGGCTGTGCTTGAAAATGTCGCAGATCGTGGTGCAGGCCTTGCGGATGTAACGGTCGCCGGCCTTATGCCCGCGGGTGTCGTTCACGATTTTCAAATCGTTAACGTCACAGACCACGAGGGCAAACGCGGGGTGATTGCCCAGGCTGATCTGCTCGTTGAGCTGCTTTTCGGCCTCCACAAAGGCCGTTTTGTTTTTGACGCCTGTGAGAGCGTCCTTTGTGGCGCGGGTGCGTTCAGCAGACAGCGTGCTTTCATATTCCCGCTCCTGCTGCACCTGTGCTTCAATGTCGATCAGGCCGATGATGAGCTGGGGCCTTCCTTCCTCCTCGACCATCACCGCCTTGATCCGCACGTGGTTGGGCCGATCGCTGAGGATCAGGCGGTAATCAAGCGCGAACGAGCCGTCACGCCGGACGGCGTTGAGAACGTTCTCTTTGGTGAATACGGATGAAAACAGAGCCATATCCTCCGGATAGACTGCCTTTTTACTGTTGTTGCGGGACGTTTGGAAGAAATCGGTGCCCTGCTTGTCGATGCCGAACTTTTCAAAAGCCGTGGATGGGTTGAATTCCGTGTAACGTTCGCTTTTCGGGTCGACCACATACAGCACGATCAGGTTGCCGGTCAGCGCGCTCAGGCGTACATAGGTTTTCTGTTCTTCTCTGACCTGCTGAGCGGCCAGATGATCTTTCATTTGCGCGTCGATGTTGCTCACGCCGATGATCATATGGTCTTCGGCGCCGCGCAGGCAGGTGGCCTTCATGCTCACGTAGGTCGGCACCTGATTGATCAGCAGACGGTATTGCTTGATGAAGGTGCCGTTCTTTTGAATCTCGCTGAGCATGTTTTCTTTTGTGATCGACGCAATGAAATCATCCCGATCCTCGAGATGGATGTATTTGAGAGACTCCGCTCTGGCGGCGTTGAAGAAATCGCTCCCGCGGTTTTCTGTTGAGCGGTGTCCGGCTTCGGTTTTGGAGCCGTATTCGATATACTCATCCGTTGACAGATCAATATAGTATAAATCAAAATAATCTTCGGAAAGCGCGCGGATCATGCTTTCGTAAACCACGCTGTCACTCAGCGCCTGCCGGTAGGCGGCCTTGGTCTGCTCGTTTTCTTTTTTGATCTGCTCGACCTCCGTTATGTCAACGGACATACCCAGCAGGCAAAGCTTGCCGTTTGCATCATAAAAATTCAGCTTGGTCGTGCGGAACTGGCGCGGGTTGCCGGCCGCATCCGCCACGTCCTCATAAAGGATGTAAGGCTTGTCCATTTCAAGCGCTTTGCGGTCATCCGCCACAAAGTGCGCCGCCGTTTTGCTGTCGAAAAGGTCAAAGTCCGTCCTGCCCACAATATCGTTGGGGGAGGGCATATCGGCATATTCGGCAAACGCCCGGTTGCAGGCAAGGTAGGCGCCGGTGTTCACGTCTTTGGAAAAGCTGAGGACCGGCATATTGTCGAGCAGCGACGCGATGGACTGCTTCAGCTCGGCGACCTTTGTGGCTTCCTCCATGCCGCGGCGGAACGCCTCTTTTTCGTCGCCGAGGATGAACGCGCGCAGCAGGCAGGAGCCCAGCATGTAGGCGATGGCGTAGAGCGGCAAATAGGGATACCAGACCTGGGCTAAAAGAAACGTGGCCATGACCAGGCCGAACAGCGCCAGCGTGCGGTATTTCAACCGCCTTTCCGATTTGTGGCGCAGATAAAGAACCAGGGTATAACCCGCAATGAAAAGCAGCAGCAGGATCTGAACGCCAAGAACAGCCGTTCTGACAGGCAGCTCCTTGTATCGACAGGCATCGTCAACGTAAAACAGGATCGGCTCGAAAATGTTGATGATGACCAGAACCGTGACCAGCGCTGCGAAAATTCGCCCGAACGCGGCAATAAACCGGCTGAATCTGTTTCGTTCATCCAGATAAGTCACGGTGAACCTTGTCCAGAACATCACGCTGATCGCCATGGCGACAAAATAAAGGGAAGTGTCGATAAACAGCAGGCGCGCGTGCTTCCTGCTCTCGATCAGGCCCCAGAGAATGTCCGTCACGTAGTAAGCCAGCACGGTGAACAGAAAACGGCGGTAAACCACCCAGGCGGGCTGGTCGAACGCACGGTTCCGGTTGGTGAGAATATCCTGATTTTCGATGAGCAGCACGATGGCGGCAAGAAAGCCGATCGAAGAATAGACCGTGACGTTCCCCTCCTTCCGACGGGCAGTTATCCGGATACAAAACCCCCCCGCTGGGCGGGAGGGTCGTTTTCAAAAAATCAGCGGCCGGTCGCGGACAGCATGGCAAACGGCGTTTTAAAAATGATCTTCAGGTCGCCCCATGTGGTGCGGTTTTCGATATAGTTCAAGTCCATTTCGACCCACTGGTCAAAGGGAATGTCGTTGCGGTTGTCGGCGATCTGCCAGTCGCAGGTGATGCCGGGGGTGACGATCAGGCGCAGCTTCTGGTAGTCGGAATACTCCTTCACTTCATCGGGCAGGGGCGGACGCGGGCCGACCAGACTCATGTCGCCGCGCAGCACGTTGAACAGCTGCGGCAATTCGTCGATGGACAGCTTACGGAAGATCTTGCCCAGACGGGTGATGCGCGGATCGTCTTTGATCTTGAACACGGGGCCGTCCATTTCATTTTGTTCCATCAGCTCGGCCTTGCGCTTGTCGGCGTCCACATACATGGTGCGGAATTTATACATATAGAATTCCTCGCCGTGGCGGCCGATGCGGATCTGTTTGTAAAACGGGCCGCCGTGCGGGTCGTCGATCACGATTGCGATGGCGACTATGCCCATGGGAATCGCCGCCAGCGTCAGAATAATGGAAGAAACGACAATGTCAAACCGGCGTTTTTTGCGCCAATAGGAGCGAAAGGACTTGTTCTCGAGCAGTTCTCTCAATCTTTTTTCTGTTGCTTCATCGATTTTTCCATGTTCAAGATAAGGCATACTGTTCGACCTCCAGTTTCGCGGGTAATTGGTCAAAGAATAAAACCATTAACTTTGATCATATAGCTCGGAAAATTACAAAAACGGCATGGTTTTTGCTTGCTTTGAATTGTATCACAAAACAGGTCGATTTTCAATAACTTTGCCTATTTTTTTTCAAATAATCTTCTTTGGCAATACTGCGCCGTTCGCTGCCTTCGTTTTGATTCGATTTTGGAAAAGCAGAGCTCGATTCAGGGAAAAGCAGAGATTTATATTGATTTTTATCCGGGAATTTGTTACAATTTTGTATATTAGAAAGGGTGTTGGTTCCAAACATGAAAAACAGCAAGCAGTTGTTTCAGACGCTCCGTAAGATCGAGGATCTGACGGCCGTTCGTTCCGTTCGCAACGGTCTGATCCACATGACCCCGGTGCTCATCATCGGGGCGTTTTCCCTCATCCTCAAAACCTTTCCTTTGTCGGCCTATCAATCGTTCATCAATGAGTGTGCGGGCGGTTTCTTCCTAAAACTGTTTGACTTTGTTTATCAGGCGACCTTTGGCGTGCTGTCGGTGTATATGACCTTTTCCATCAGCCGCTCCTATATGCATATGAAGCAGACGTCAGCCGTTGTGAACGGCGGCGCGGTCATGACCTCGCTGATGTCGTTCTTTATTCTGGCAGGCGCCTATCTGCCGGAATTCGGAACGGATTCCCTGGGGCCGAAGTCCATGTTTCTGGCCATTGTCACCGCGCTGGGCGCTTCTTCGCTGTTTTTATATTTTTACAACCTTCTTCAAAAAAAGCGCCGCAACCTGAATGTTGACGGTGTTGACCGGGAATTCAACAGAATGTCGGCGACGATCGTTCCCATTGCCATTGTTGTTATCTGTTTTGCGCTGCTCAACGCGGTGCTCACGCGCTTTTTTGACGTGGATTGCTTCCGCACCCTGCTCATCAACGCCTTCAACCGCCTGTTCCGCTATGGGCGCGCCGGGTTCCTGAAAGGGTTCTGTTTTGTGATGCTTTCCTCCGTGCTCTGGTTTTTCGGCATTCACGGCAGCGATACGCTCGAAGGCACCATGCAGACATATTTTTTCCCGAACCTTGCCGTCAATCAGGCTGCTGCGGCGGCCGGTCAGGCGCCGACTGAAATTCTGACCAAGGAGTTTTTTGACTGCTTTGTGCTTATGGGCGGGTGCGGTTCCACCATCTGCCTGCTCATCGCCATTCTGCTGTTTTCCCATAACCGGCCCAGAAGAAAGCTCGGCCTCACGGCGGCGTTCCCCATGCTGTTTAACATCAACGAGCTGATGGTGTTCGGTTTGCCGGTGATCTTCAACCCGGTCATGCTGATCCCTTTCCTGACGGCGCCGCTGATCTGCTACTCTGTTGCCTACGCCGCTGTGTCGCTGGGTCTGGTTCCCATCATTACCTCAGAGGTCGCCTGGACGACGCCGATCCTGCTGGGCGGTTACACTGCCACCGGGTCGCCGGCCGGGGCGGTGCTGCAGCTTGTCAACGTCATTATCGGGGTGCTGATCTATTCTCCGTTTGTCCGCATCCTCGACAGGCAGGCGAGCGAAAACGCCGGTCGGAATTACAATTTATTTATGGATTTCTATAAAAAGAATGAGCAGGCGCTGGCAACCGTGCGCATCACCGATCTGGACAACGTCTACGGCGACTATGCCAAAGACCTTTGCAGCGATCTGCGCTTCGGGTTCAAAAATGATATTGTTCTTGCGTTCCAGCCCCAATATCACTATGACGGGCACTGCATCGGCGTGGAAACGCTTTTGCGCTATCAGCACCCCATTCTCGGCACGCTTTACCCGCCGCTTGTTGTCAAATTGGCGGAGGAGGGCGGCTTCCTGCCCGAGCTTGAGGAGCTGATCCTGAAAAAAGCGCTGGAGGAGCGCCCCGCCCTTATGGCGCGCTTCGGCGAAGAAATCAAGCTTTCGGTGAACGTGACGGGTACGACGGTGGTTACGCCGCGCTACATTCAATTTTGCCGCCAGCTTGACGAAAAATATCATTTTGCCGGCATGAATATCTGCATCGAGATCACCGAGCAGGCCGCCATCTCGTTTGAAAACGAAACGCTTGACGCGCTGCGCGCTCTGCGCCGGATGGGGCTTTTGCTTGCAATTGACGATTTTTCCATGGGGCAGACCTCGATCCACTATTTGCGCGACAATCTGTTTGATATTATCAAGCTGGACGGTTCGCTGGTGAACGGCCTGATCACGCACGCCAATACATATGACATCATTTCATCCATCGTGCAGCTTTCCAAATCGCTGAATCTGATCGTGCTCGCGGAATTTGTCGATTCCGAAGAAAAGCGCGATTTGCTGCATGAGCTCGGCTGCGATTATTATCAGGGCTATCTGTATTCACCCGCCATTTTCCTGTGATTGTCTTATCTGAAATACGACCCGTCAAATCATGGTGACTTGACGGGTCGCGTTTTATTTTGTGATATATGGCGGAAAATACCCCTCAAGATGCGTGCCTGCGCTTGCATCAGAGGTTATTTTGAAAGCATTTCGTTGAGCCTGCGCTTGAGCTTGGAGGGGACCATGTTTTTGGCTGTTCGGATCATGTGTTCTTTAAAATGAGTTTTGTAACCGGCGCGGAACGCGTCGTAGCCGTTTTCGATATAGCCGTTTTTCAGCGTTTCATGCTCGGGCGTTGGGACGCTTGCGCTGAGCAGCTGCTTGTTGCGCTTTTCCGCGCTGTGCCGGTCGGATAACGCCAGCGACAGCCCGGCTTCAATGGCTGAGAGCCACTGCCTGCCCTTGTCGGTGTTGACCAGCAGGCAGGAAATCCCGTCGTCCGGGTCGACGCCGCCCATTTTGTCCACCAGCTCCTGCCGCACGCCCCAGTAATCGCCCAGCGTGAAATCGCCCTGCCGGCCTTCCCCGGGGAACCGGCAGCGGTAGCAGCTCTCGCGGTAGACCTCGCCTTTGAGGAAATAAAAGTAATAAGGGGAGGTTCCCGCGTCATATTTTGTTTTTGCGCCGCCTCTCATGAGCGAGCCCTTAACGCCCCAGCCGTAGCTTTTGTCGCGGAATCTGACAGCTTCGATCGTGTCAGGCGCCCCGCCCGAGACATAGGCCAGATCGTCGCGCAGCATCTTCTGGCTGGGCACGCCGTGGCAGACCAGATCAGCGGTCAGCAGGTTTTCCGGCTCCTCGCCGAGAAAGGCCTTCAGCCCGGCGATCTGGCAGGGGGTGCCGACGTAGAACACGGGCCTGCCGTCCTTGAGCAGCGCTTTGACCTCACGGAATGTGCCGCCGGTTGCGCTCTGCACATATTTTGAGCCGCGCAGCTTTGCCAGCTGAGCTTTGTCGTCCACGCCGATATGCGCAACGGTGAGTCCGTCGCCCCATGCCGCGCCGAACACGACGCCGCCCCGGTCGATCACGGCCTCGGCCAGCGCCGTAAAGACGCCGCCGGAGGAGGATTCCCGAAGAACGGCGCTGTTTTTGACGGCGGCGGCATACACGGTCGGTTCGCCGTTTGCGCCGACCTGTTTTTTGGTGAACACGCACACCTCGACGCAGCGGCCGCATTTTACGCACTGCGCTTCGTCAACGGCCGGATAGAAAAAACCGGCCGCGTCTTCCTTCATGGTGATCGCGCCGCGCGCACAGGCGTTGACGCACGCGCCGCAGGCGCAGCAGTCTTCGGGGTTTTGGATTCGGATAAAGTCTTTCATGGCAATGATGCGCGATTGTGAATCATTCAAGGACGGCGCCTGAATTCAAATCGCTTCTCCTTTTTTCAAATTTCACCGGATTGTCGATTTATGTTGATTCTCTTTTCAAACTATGGTATAATCATTCGCATGGAAAGGCGAGCGTGTTCGGTCGCCGCAAAATAAGAAAACGGCAGGGAATCATTATGAAAATTGCAATGATCGGTCATAAGCGCATCCCCACCAGAAGCGGCGGCGTGGAGGTTGTTGTGGAAGAGCTGTCCACCCGCATGGCGGCGCTGGGGCATGACGTTGTTGTTTACAACCGCTGGTGCGGGGAAGAAAAGCTGAAGGAATATAAAAACGTGAAGGTGGTGGAAGTGCGCACCTTCCAAAGCTCCGCGCTCAACGCGATGGTTTATTCCTTTTTTGCCACGCTGCGCTGCATCGGCAAAAAATATGACGTGGTGCATTACCATGCCGAAGGCCCCTGTGCGATGATCCCGCTGGCCAGACTCTTTGGCAAAAGGGTCGTTGCGACCGTTCACGGGCTGGACTGGCAGCGGAACAAATGGGGCGGCTTTGCCTCCAAATATATTCTGTTCGGCGAAAAGATGGCTGCCAAATATGCCAACAGAGTGATCGTGCTCTCCAACGGCGTGAAGCAGTATTTTAAAGATACTTACGGCTGCGAGGCGGTTTTTGTGCCCAACGGCATTAACCGCGTCACCCCGGAAGAGCCCGATCTCATCAAAACCAAATTCGGCTTGGAGAAAAACGGCTACATCCTGTTTCTGGCGCGCATCACGCCGGAAAAAGGGCTGGATTACCTCATCGACGCCTATCGGCAGCTGAAAACCGACAAAAAGCTCGTGATCGCCGGCAGCATTGAGCCTAAAACGGATTATATCAATTCTGTACTGGAAAAAGCAAGAGGCTGTGAAAATATTCTTTTCACTGATTTTGTCAGCGGCAAAACGCTCGCCGAGCTGTTTTCCAACTGTTTTGTTTACGTTTTGCCCAGCGACATCGAGGGTATGCCGATGAGCCTGCTGGAAGCGGTGGGCTACGGCGCGCCGGTGGTGGTGAGCGATATTGCCGAAAACACCGACTGCCTTGACGGCTACGGCAACAGCTTTGCCCACGGCAGCACCGAAGCGCTGCAGGCCGTTCTGACGCATTGCCTGACGCATGAGGACTGGCGGGAGCATGACTTCAAAGAGGCGCTCACGCCCGAAGCGGTGCAGCAAAAGCGCGCGGAGCTCATCGAAAAATACGATTGGAACCACATTACCGAACAGACGCTTGCCCTTTATGACAGCGTGAAGAAGTGAGAGATACTATGGCATCAAGAACACAACACGCAAGAAGAAATATCGTAACCTCCGTCATCAACAAGCTGGTCATTATGCTGGCCAACTTTGTGATGCGCACGGTGCTGATCAAATATCTGGGCGAGGTCTACCTCGGGCTGGACAGCTTGTTTGTTTCCATTTTGCAGATCCTGTCCCTGGCGGAGCTCGGCATCAGCTCGGCCATGGTTTACAGCATGTATAAACCGCTGGCTGAAAACGACACCCCCGCGGTCTGCGCGCTGCTCAGGCTTTACCGAACCGTCTACCGATGGATCGCGCTGGCCATTGCGGTGCTCGGTCTGGCAATCACGCCGTTCCTGCCGATCATCGTCAAAAAAGACCTGCCGGACGGGCTGAACCTTTACGTCCTGTTTTTTATCAATCTGGCGAACACGGTGCTGTCTTATCTGTTCTTTGCCTACCGCACCTCCCTGTTCACGGCGGATCAAAGATATTCCGTAAACAATAATATTTATACAATTTTTAAAATCGGTTCGACCGTCGCGCAGATCGTTGCGATCATTCTGTTCAGCAAGCAGAGCTTTTGTTATTATCTTTATTCCATCGTGCTGCCGCTGACGACGATGGCCAAAAACATGGTGTCCTACTTCCTTTCGCAAAAACGCTACCCGCAGTTTCAGTGCGAGGGCAAGGTGCCGAAGGAAGAGATCGAAAACATCAAAAAGCGCGTGGCCGGCATGTTCCTCTACAAGGTCAGCTTCGTGTTCCGCAATTCGCTTGACAGCATTGTGCTTTCGGCCTTTTTGGGGCTTGTGATGCTGGGCAAATACAACACGTATTACTATGTGATCAACGCCATTTCCGGCATCATGATTCTGGTTTCCAACAGCGTTACGGCGTCGGTCGGCAACTCCATCGTGGTGGAAAGCCGGGAGAAAAACTTTGCCGATTTCAACAAGCTGCAGTTGCTTTATATGTGGCTTTCGTCGTGGCTGAGCGTCGGCATGGTTGGGTGCCTTCAGCCGTTCATCAAGCTTTGGGTCGGCGAAAAAATGATGTTCAGCGACTCGATCATGTTTATTTTTTGTGTATATTTTTTCACAATGCATTTCAGCCGCATCTGCTATATGTACCGGCAGGCGGCGGGGCTGTGGTGGCAGGACCGGTTCCGCCCGATCGCGGAGACCGTGGTCAACTTCACGCTCAATATCCTGCTCGTCAAGTATCTCGGCGTGGTTGGCGTGATGCTTTCGACCATCGTTTGTATTGTGTTCATTGACTGCACCTGGGGCGCGCGCACGCTGTTCCGCCACTATTTCACCGAGGAAAAACAATCGAAATATATGCTCAAGCTTCTTTGGTCCTGGTGCCTGACCGTGTCCTCCGCCGCGCTCACTTATCTGCTGTGCCGCAAGATCGGGCTGGCGGGCATTCCGGCGCTGATCGTCAACGGCGTGATCGCTTCGGTCATTGCCAACGTGATCTTTGCCGCGGGCAGCAGCCTGCTGCCGGAATTCCGGCCCTCAGTCAGATTCGCGCTGAAGGTAGCAGGCCTGAATAAAATTCTCGGCAAGCTCAAAAAGAAGTCAGCAGAATAATAAGGTAACCGCTGATTAAATCGCGGTGTGCAGATTGGCGAGAGGATTTTTCGTCAGATGAAACAAAAAACGCAGGCAATACTTGGTGT
>CADBPL010000136.1 GCA_902796535.1 Oscillospiraceae bacterium | reverse complement strand
TTGGCCGCGTCAAGCCCCAGCTCGGCTTTGACCACGTTGGCAAGGTTCTGCAGCGCCGCATCCAGAAACGCAGCGGTTTCGGGGTCGGCGCCCTTTTGCGGCCCGTAGATGAAGGCCGCGCCGTTGGGGCCGAACAACGGGTTCGTCACGTCGCACAGCACGGTGATCTCGCATTGCCGCACCGCCGGGTCAAGCCCGCTCAGGTCAATGTGAGCCACCTGCGCCATCCCCTCGCCGTCGGGCGAAACGGGCTGCCCGTTCCGGTCGGTGAAGCGCACGCCCAGCGCGCTCAGGCAGCCGACGCCTCCGTCGGTCGTGGCGCTGCCGCCAATGCCGATCACAAGCTTGCGGCAGCCGTCGGCCGCGGCTTTTTTGATCAATTCCCCGGTGCCGAAGGTGGTGGCCTTTTTGGCGTTCAGCTGACCGAGCATCAGCGGCAGACCGCTTGCCTGCGCCATTTCGATGATGGCGGTGTCGCCCGCCACGGCATAGGCGGCGCAGACCTTCAGCCCGCGCGGGCCGGTAACGACCGCCTCTCTGCGTTCGGCGTTCAGGGCAAAAACAAAGCTGTCCACCGTGCCCTCGCCGCCGTCCGCCACGGGGATGGCCTGCACGGCGACGCCTTTGATGCTCTCGCGCAGCGCGGCGGACGCGATGCGGCACACCTCCACGGCGGAGAGAGAGCCTTTAAACGAATCGGGCGCAAGCAGAATGTTCATAGCTGAAAGTCCTCCGGGCTGTATTCGCCGAGCGACAGCGGCTGGTTCGGAATGCGGTTGAGCGGGTCGTATTTGAAATGGCGGCACACGGAATCGGGCGTTTTCACGCCCTCTTTTTCGCACAGCACCACGTCGCCCTCCGGCGCGTGGCGCCCGAACGCGCAGTTGACGCAGGCGCGGTTGCTTTTGCCGCGGTTCACAACTTTATTCAGCTTCATTTTTCTCGCCTCCCTGTTGAAGGTGACTCTATTTTAGCATGAGTTTTTCCTTTTTTCAAGGGAGAACGGGTGAAATCGGGGCGCTCCCGTTCCACGTCGAACAAAAACACCGTGCAAAGCCCCAGCAGGGCGACTGCCGCCGGCGCGGAAAACGAAAAGCTCCGTGCCGCCGTCTGCCCCGCAAAGGTGGAAAACACCGCCTGCTCAACCGGGAACAGGCGCAGCAAGCCCCATAAAACGGCGCAGCTCAGCGCGGCATGGGCGCCGCGGAAGCACAAAAACAGCGGCAGCGGCGTGCCGAGCTGCTTCAGCTGCGGCAGCACCTGACACACCACGCAGACCCCCGACCACGCCAGCAGCGCCGCCACGGTGAACAGGTTTGCGCGCTGCGCGGCGCAGGCGCACCCGGCGGTCACCTCCGTCAGGCACAGCAGCGCGGTTTTCAGCCCGGCAGGCAGGGCGGAACCGGCGAGCAGGGCGTTCCAGCAGGAAAACAGCGTCACCCAGCCGCAAATGCCAAAAATCGCGCCGGCGGCGGCTTCGCAGGCCTGCACCAGCGCGGCGGCCGGCGCGGCGGGCGAAACGGCAGCGGCGGCGCGATCGGGCGCGGCGGCGGTGAAGCGCAGCAAAACGCCCAGCATCAGCGCGGCCGCGGTGAGCGAAACAAACAGCAGCAGCCCCGCCCTGCGCTGCCGCAGCATCAATTCGCCCACGGCGCTGATGGCAAAGGCCGGCCCCGCGTTAACGCAAAACAGCGTGCAGCGCTGCGCCTGTTCTTTGGTGAGCAGACCGTCCCGCTCCAGCTGCGCGGCGGTTTTGCACCCCACCGGGTAACCGCCCAGCAGCCCGAACAGCACCGCGGGCGCGGCGCAGGGCGGCAGGCGGAACAGCACCCGCGTGAGCGTGCCGAGCATTTTCGGCGTTCCGGTGCGCGCGCAAAAGGAGCTGACCGCCAAAAACGGGAACAGCGACGGGATCACCACCCCGGCGCACAGCGCCAGCCCGTTTTTCACCCCGGCGGCCGCAGCCTGCGGGCGCAAAAGCACCGCCGCTCCGGCGGCGACCCCGCACCAGAACGGAAAAGAACGCAGAAACCGGAATTTTTTCATGCAGTTTACCTCAGCATATCATTTGGTCGGATTTCCCTGCCGCAGAATAATTATTCATTTTTCATTATTCATTAACGTCGGATTTTTGATGCTTAATGAAGAATGAAGACGCTGCGCTAATGAAGAATGAATCATGGCGATGCGGTCAGACCCGGCTTCCTACGCATTATATTTCCCCCTCCCCGCATATATTCCACTACGGAGGGGTGACAATGGCAGAAAAGAGAACCATCGGCGACCGGCTGACGG